>NZ_MPRL01000043.1:0-26572 GCF_002020875.1 Solemya pervernicosa gill symbiont
CGGGGCGCCGTAGGCATAAACGGTCGCGTTAAGTATTTGCCGCTTGCTTGGGCTTGGATGCCCAAAACAAGCTTCCGCAAAAATAGCGACTCCCCGGTAGCTTCCAGCTGACTCGTTGCGGGAGATGGAAGCGTACTACCTCGAGCTGCAACAACATCTGACCAATCTGCGTCTGGGAGTGGCCCATCAGTCCCCCGATTATCAGTGGTGGCACGGCCAACCAGCGCTGGATGGCGATCTGCTGCACATCAAAGGGGCCTACGATCTGCTGCAGCGCCAGCGCGCGCTGGAGTGAGGGCGGTATGACCCCGGCGGAGTACGAGGCGTGGTACCACACCTCGCGTGGTTGCTGGGTCGCACAGCGGGAGTTCAGGCTGCTGCGGCGGCTGATGCCGATGGAGCCGGGCGCCACTCTGCTTGATCTCGGCACCGGCACCGGACACTTTGCCCGCCGCTACGCTGCTGCGGGTCTTGTCGTCACCGGTCTCGATCCGGACCAAAATGCCCTCGATTACGCTCGCACTCTGGGTGGCGGTATCGACTATGTAGAGGGCAGTGGGCTGTCACTGCCGTTTGCCGATAACAGTTTCGACTACGCTGTCGCCGTCACCTCCCTCTGCTTCGTTGACGATCCGGCGCGTGCCCTGCAGGAGATGTGGCGTGTTACTCGTCGTGGTGTGGTGCTCGGGCTACTCAATCGCCACAGTCTGCTATATCGGCAGAAGGCGGGGCGGGGTGGTTATACGGGGGCTCGCTGGGATGATCTGACCACCGTAAAACGGTGGATAGGGGGGCTGCAGCCACGGCCACAGAGGCTCATGGTGGGCTCGGCACTGTTTTTACCGGGCGGCGGTTGGATTGCAAGAGTGATTGAGCCAGCTATACCCTATCGAACGCCCTTGGGAGGCCTGCTTGCGATGGCCATAGACAGGAATGGATAGGCAGTGGAGTTAAATGCATGGTGATAATCAGGGGGGCTGTGGCCCTATTACTACTGGCGGTGGTCTCTGCCTGCTCGTCCGTCCCATCGACTCAGGCTAACCGTTCGGCCTTGAATCTGTTGGTTCCCGAGGCGCGTGATGGTGCGTGGCATGCCGTGCGCTTTAAGCAGGTCTGGCCTGAGGGTGAAAAGGCTCGTTGGCATATCGATACGTTAATCGCCCATCGCGTGGTCGCTCCCACGCTGTTAACTTTTCAATCAGAGATACCACTGTGGCGTTTTCATCGACGTGCAAGTCGTGATTTAGCCGGGCATCGTTTTAGTTTCATCTTCTACGCAACGGAGGAGGTGGCCGATGCGGTAACAGAGGAGCTTGAGAGTAGTGAGTTGGTGGCTTCACTGCGTGATACGAGGGTGTTGGAAGGGGTGATTCGGAGTGATTATGGTGGGGATGCGTGGCAGCTCTCGGCCACGAGTGATGCCAGCTGGTCTGAGGCGGTGCAGCGTTCATGGCCACACTTCATTATGGGGGTGAGTCGCACCTGGTTGGAGTTGATTGCATCGATCGCGCAGGGTCGAGTCGATGCGACAACCGATACCGAAGCGCTTATTGAGCGTTATGCGGAGATAGATGCAGAGGTGACCGAGCTTTGGAGTGATCACGGACAGCACGCCTTTCTGCATCACCTCAATGCTATCTACGGTTATAAACCGTTCGGTATACGTTACTGACAGGAGGTTATTGGCTGCGTCGTAGCCTCGTACGATAAGGCCCGATTTTCTATTTCTGCTTGATCGTTCTCATAAAGTTCTCTACTCTTGTTATAGTTCACAGAGGAGAGCAGCCATGCTGACCCGCAGCCAACAGAAGACACTCGATTTCATCCGCGACTTCATCGCCCGTGAGGATCACGCGCCGACGCTCTCCGAGATCGCTGCGGGGATCGGTATCCAGTCGAAAGGGGTGGTGCACCGTTACGTGCAGGCGCTCAGTGATGCGGGCGAGATTGAATTGTTGGCGGGGCGTCACCGTGGTATTCAGCTGGTTGCACAGGGTGGAGAGAAGGGGGTGGAAACGGCCGTTACGCTGCCACTGTTGGGTAAGATTGCTGCTGGTCTACCGATCGAGGCGATCCCCGATCAGAATGAGATAGATCTGACTGAGTTTTTCATTGGAAACAATCAGTTTGTACTGAAAGTTCAGGGCGATTCTATGGTTGATGCCGGTATTCTCAGCGGTGATATGGTGGTGGTGCGCAGCTGCAACACGGCACGTGACGGGGAGATTGTGGTGGCGCTGATCGACGGTGAAGAGGCGACACTGAAACGGATTAAACAGAGCCCCGACGGCACCATTACCCTGATCCCCGCCAACCGTGCGATGCGGCCGATGATCTTTCCCGCCGGACGGGTACAGATCCAGGGTGTGGTCTCGGCACAGCTGCGCAGCTACCGCTGATGGGGGAGTCGTTCACCCACTGGCCATGGGCAATCATCATGGTCGATATGAACGCCTTTTTTGCCTCGGTTGAGCAGCGTGACTGTCCCGAGTGGCGAGGGCGACCGGTGGCGATCACCAACGGCCTGCAGGGGAGCCGCATCATCACCTGCTCCTACGAGGCACGTGCCTACGGTGTACATACCGGCATGCGTCTGAAAGAGGCGCGTCGACTCTGTCCCGATCTGATTCAGTCTCCGGCACGCCCAGAGCGCTATGCGGAGACATCAGCCGCGATCATGGTCTCATTGGAAGATATCACCCCCGATATTGAGGTCTTCTCCGTTGATGAGGCGTTTCTCGATGTGACCCGCTGCCAGCGGCTGCTGGGACACCCAGAGCAGATTGCCAAACGGGTTAAGCAGCGCGTTTTTGAGGTCTCCAAGGTGCTCTGCTCGGTGGGTGTGAGCGGTGATAAGACCACCGCTAAGTACGCCGCCAAGCTCAACAAACCCGATGGACTGACAGTGATTCCGCCCTGGGAGGCGAAGGCGCGGCTACACGATGTGCCGGTAACGGAGCTGTGTGGCATCGCCCGCGGTATTGGTGACTTCCTTGCCCAGCACGGGGTGCACAACTGCGGCGATATGGAGCAGTTACCTATCAGTGTGCTGGCGCGCCGTTTTGGCAATCTGGGGCGACGCATCTGGTACATGGCGCAGGGGGCCGATCCCGACCCACTGCAGATGACGGTGGCAGCGCCAAAGAGTGTTGGTCACGGCAAGGTGGTACCGCCCAATACCCGCGAGCGGACGGTGCTTGAAACCTATCTGCTGCATATGAGCGAGAAGGTTGCCGCCCGACTGCGTCGCCATGACCGGGGAGTCGCTATTTTTGCGGAAGCTTGTTTTGGGCATCCAAGCCCAAGCAAGCGGCAAATACTTAACGCGACCGTTTATGCCTACGGCGCCCCGAATGAAGTTCTTCATCGGTCTGCGGGGTGCTGAGGGGTGGATTGGCGGCAAGCTGAAGCTGGAGCTGCCGTGCAGTGATGGTGGCGCGATCATGGCGCTCTGTCGTCGGGTACTGAATGAGCAGTGGCTGGGTGAGGGGATTCATCAGGTACAGGTGACGGCGCTCGATCCGAAACCGCTTGCCTCGCAGGGTGACCTCTTCGCTGCTGCTGTTCCGGTGATGCAAAGAGAGAACACCAACGAGGTAATGGATGCGGTCAATGATCGCTATGGTGAGTTCAACCTCGCCCCGGCGCGGCTGCTGCAGCGCTCTTCAATGCCCAACGTGATCGCACCGGCATGGAAGCCATTCGGTCACCGTAAGACGGTCTGAGAGGCGCTTCGGTTATGTGCGGCGGCGTCTACTACACCCATAACGGGCTCGATACCCGATTCTATTTCCCCAATCCGAAGGCGAAGCTACCGGTCCGGCAGCGTTCGGGATCGGTGGCGCTGCTGCCGTGGGGACGGCGCCAAGAGCAGCGTGGCGTGCTGCCACTGGGTGGCTGGGCACGGCTCGACTCAATCTACGGTGGTCGCTGGGATCGCTGGTTTCCGGTGCCGGTTAAGCTGCCACTGAAGAGCTTTATGGAGCGCGATATCGAGGGGCAGAGCCACTGGTTTGATCTGGTACGCGGACAGTGGATTCAGGGCCTGGTAGCGCGTGATGGTAGTGAGCAACGTATCTATATAGTCACGGTAGAACCGGAATTGGAGAGCGCGGTTCATGAACGCTGGCCACGGATTTTGAATGGATGAGAGTGAGTAACAAGTAAAAATTCTTACGGGGAGTCGCTATTTTTGCGGAAGCTTGTTTTGGGCGTCCAAGCCCAAGCAAGCGGCAAAAACTTAACGCGACCGTTTATGCCTGCGGCGCCCCGACCGGACTAACCGCCTTCGCTTCGCTATCCATAGCGGTCAGCGGTGGAAACGTTTTTATGGCTTGATGGGAGGTGTTAAAAGGAAGATTGTTTGGACTTCCTTTAATGATTAGTCCTTGTTTTCCAGAGTTTTGTAAGGATTAAACCACCCCAGATAAAGGCGAAGATCATCAGAGCTGAGCCGATGCCATCGACCATCACGGCGATGGTGTGATCTTGTTCTATCAGACCGAGGTCGAGCAGGATATTTTCCCAGTCGTGCCAGCCGGGACGATCTGCACCGGTGCCACCACCGAGTAGTGGCATGGTGAGAGAGCGGGCGTCGTTGATGTAGGGGGCGAGGTCCATCATGCTCTGACCCAGCCACCAAAGGCCGATGGTGGCACCAAAGGTGTCACGGTTTTTAATCAGCAGCGCCAGCATCGCGACGAGCGGTACGATCAGTTGCATCAGGCTACCGCCCAGGGTGGTCATGAACTCACCAAAGGGTCTAAACAGCACATGCCCCGCCTCATGAAAAACGAGGTTGATGACGTGCATGAAGGAGCTGTTGAAGCTGTCCCAATGAATGTCCATCAGAATGAAACTCCAGCCCCAGATAAAGAAAATCAGATAGATCAGGACTCGTCCATAAAAGACCATTGAGTCGGTTGCTGGATTAACATAGAGCAGGTAGTCGAAAAGTTCACGACCACGATGGCGTGATTCACTCTCTCGATGTTCGGTGGTGTGGTTGGCGCTTTTAAAACGCTGTTTAAGCCACTTCTCATAGATGATGCCGCAGTTGGCACAGCGATCGCTGTTTGCGGGATCGTTATCGCTACGGGTGTGTCCACACTTGGGGCAGGTTTTGTAGCGGATCGCCATGGTTCTTAACGGTTCAGAACCACGCCACGGCTTCGAGTGGATCGTTAATCATACCGTCGGCACCCCAGCGCTCAGGAGTCTCTTCATTGCCGATATAGCCAAACAGTGCCACCAGGGTCTGCATGCCAGCGTTACGTCCCGCTTCGATGTCGCGCTCGGCATCGCCGATGTAGAGACACGCCTCGGCACCACTACCCGCTTCACTGCAAGCGTGCAGCATCGGTGCCGGGTGGGGTTTGCGTTGATCAAGGGTGTCGCCGCTGATGACTGTTGCAGCTCGCTCATATAGATCGAGCTGTTTAAGCAGTGGGTCTGTCAGCCAGGCGGGTTTGTTGGTCACCACGCCCCAGTTACAGCCGCGCCGTTCTATCGTCTCTAGTAGTGTTTCGATGCCCTCAAAGGGGCGAGTGTGCAACGCGATATTGTCACGATAAGTATCGAGTAGGTATTGACGGTGATTCTCAAAATCAGGGTGTGAGGCATCGATCTCAAATCCCAGCTCAATCAATGCCGCGCCGCCGTGAGAAACAACCGGTCTGATCGTCTCGTAGGGGAGCGGGGCATGGCCAGCGGCCTTGAGTGTTTCGTTGAGGGCGAAAGCGAGATCGGGCGCCGTGTCGAGAAGAGTGCCGTCGAGATCAAACAGCACGGTCTTGATCTGGTTCACTTCAAACCTTCTCGTAACAGGCAAGGTAGTTGACGCTGACATCGCTGCCAAGGCTGTAGCGCTGAGTGAAGGGGTTGTAACTCATACCGCTGATGTTGCGTGCCTCGAGCCCCGCCTCGCGTGCCCAACTATCGAGCTCTGAGGGGCGGATGAACTTGCTGTAGTCGTGGGTTCCCTTTGGCAGCATGTTGAGCAGGTATTCGGCGCCAACAATGGCGAACAGATAGGCCTTCGGGTTGCGGTTAAGGGTGGAGAAGAAGAGTTTTCCACCCGGTTTAACCATGCGCATACAAGCCGCGATGACTGAGCCGGGTTCAGGAACGTGCTCAAGCATCTCCATGCAGGTAACGGCATCAAACTGCTCGAGGTGTGTATCGGCAAATGCCTCAGCAGTGCTCTGGTGGTAGTCGACCTCGACGCCTGATTCGAGTTTGTGCAGCTTGGCAATCTGCAGCGGGGCCTCACCCATGTCGATGCCGGTGACGATAGCGCCACGCTGCGCCATGCTCTCGGCAAGGATGCCACCGCCACAACCGACGTCGATTACTTTTTTGCCGCTCAGACTGACAGCGTTGTCGACATAGTCGAGTCGTAACGGGTTGATATCGTGCAGCGGTTTGAATTCACTGTTGGGATCCCACCAGCGGGAGGCGAGTGCCTCGAATTTGGCGACTTCGCTCGGATCGACGTTGGGCTGTTGGCTGCTGTTCATACAAATACTCTTTATCGGTAGTAGTTACGAGGCATCGTCGGTTGAGCTGATGCGATCGCGCCACGCCAGGGTCTGTTCATGGATAGTCTGTTCATCGAGTGTGGTCAGCTCGCGTGACTTGAGCAGGTGACGACCGGCGACCCAGACATCGCTGACCTGATGGCGACCAGTCGCGTAGACCAGCTGTGATACGGGGTTATAGATCGGCTGGCTCTCAAGGCCGCCCAGATCAACGGCGACGATATCGGCCGCCTTGCCAGCTACCAGTGAGCCGGTCACATCATCAATGCCGAGCGCTTGTGCACCATTGAGCGTTGCCATGCGTAGTGCGGCCGAAGCGGGCAGGGCGCTAGCATCGCCCGACACTGCCTTGGCGAGTAGTGCGGCAGTGCGCATCTCACCGAACATATTCAGATCATTGTTGCTGGCCGCGCCGTCGGTGCCGAGTGCGACGTTGATGCCCGCCTGCATCAGACGGTCGACTGGACAGAAGCCGCTGGCCAGTTTGAGGTTCGATTCAGGGCAGTGGAGTACCTGGCCGCCGTAGCGTTCAACTGTTTCGATCTCATCCTCGCTGAGTTGGGTCATGTGCACGGCGAGCAGGCGTGGTGAGATCAGTCCTAGCTCCTCGAGTCGCTCAATTGGGCGTCGGCCGTCAGCACTGTTCTCTACCTCATGTGCTGTTTCATGCAGGTGCATGTGGATCGGAATATCGAGCTCCTCGGCGTACATCGAGATCTTTTCCAGCGGAGCATCAGAGACGGTGTAGGGGGCGTGGGGGGCAAAGGCGGTGGTGATCAGAGGGTTATCTCGGAAATGATCGTGTACCTCAAGACCCTTGTGCAGATACTCATCGGCATCCTTGGCCCAGACGGTCGGGAAGTCGATGACGATCAGTCCAACCACGGCTCGCATTCCGGCGTGGTCGGCAACACGACCCACCTCATCGGGGAAGAAGTACATGTCGCTGAAACAGGTGGTGCCACCACGTAGCATCTCGGCTATCGCCAATTGGGTCCCTTCGCGAACAAAGGTGGCATCGACCCACTTCGATTCAGCGGGCCAGATATGGTCGTTGAGCCACTCCATCAATGGTAGGTCGTCAGCCAGGCCACGCATCAGTGACATCGCTGCGTGGGTGTGGGTATTGATCAGGCCAGGAATCAGGGCATGGGTGGGGAGATCGTGAGTGGCCTCAGCACGGTAGCGCTCATGAGCTTCGCTGCTGGGGAGGATCTCAACGATATTGCCATCACGAATGGCGATGCTGTGCGCATCGAGTACCTTATCGTCTGGCTCGACTGGAATGATCCAGCCTGCATGGATGAGTGTGTCGAACTGTTCCATTCTATATTGGCTGCCCTGTGAACGAGGTCGAAGTATAGCGCTAACGTCGTTGCAAACTCCAAGTGTCGATGGGCAAAAGAAAAGGCCCGCTAATAGCGGGCCTTATGGTCTAGCAGATAGAGAGTCGTTTATTTAGTAACGATCTCGATCTCAACACGACGGTTCTTGGTGCGACCCTGAGTGGTGTCGTTGCTGGCGACTGGCATGGTCTCGCCGCGGCCACGGGTCTTGATGCGGTTGGCGCTTACACCTTCACCGGCCATGTAGCGTTTGACGGACATGGCGCGACGATCAGAGAGGTCACGGTTATATTCCGCATCACCCATGCTGTCGGTGTGGCCGACTACAGTGGCTGACTTGATGTTACCGGCACCAACCTTAGAAACGACGTTGCTGATCTGCTGCTTACCTGCAGGCTTCAGGTCTGCGCTATTGGTATCAAACAGTGCGTGTGCACCGAGAGTGATCGACTGTACACCGCCACCACAGGACTTGATGTTGGTGTGGAGTTTGTTGATGTTCCAACATTCGCCGTATGCATTTTTGACAACGACGCTGCGTGAGTCGCCAGCATAGCGAGTGTCAGCTGCGGCTGAGGTGGCAACGATTGGGGCAATACAAACGAGGGCGCATAGTGCTAGCTTCTTCATTGTTTAGATCTCCTGATAGTTACTTATTAATTACTTATTAGTCCTGCCTTTGGTCTCATGAGTGTAGGGCTATTGGTTTAGTTATTCCAGTCCCGTTCTATTTGATATATGTGTCACTCAGACCGTCATGTTTTGACAGTGATGTGGTGGTGATATCAGAGAGATGAATGGCAAGATGTGGCAGCTGGATATGGCATAATCTCAGCGCTGATTTTTGCTTCGCAAATCGCAACCCTATTTAACACATATTAACTGCAATCAATATTGGTGATTCATGAGCGCCTTCGACAACATCCGCCCCATTCAGTGGGAGCATGGCAAGCTTCGTTTAATCGATCAGCGGATTTTGCCGCAAAGTGAAACCTGGTTGGAGTATGAGGCATCTGCAGACGTTGCCGATGCAATTACTTCAATGGTGGTGCGTGGTGCACCGGCAATTGGTATCACAGCTGCCTATGGCGTGGTGCTGGCGGCGCAACGACGTTATCGCGAGTCGGCTGACGGATGGCGGAGTGCGATTGAAGACGATCTTAAATATCTTGCCGCCTCTCGCCCCACTGCCGTGAATCTATTCTGGGCGATTGAGCGCATGCGTGGTGTGATCGAGTCGGTCGCTGTGGGGGGTCCGGGGCCCGCACTGCTCGCCGAGGCACAGCATATTCATCAGGAGGATGTCGCGGCCAACCTGCGCATGGGTGAGTTGGGCGCGGCGCTGATCGAGGGCGAGGGCGGCGGTATTCTTACTCACTGTAATGCCGGAGCATTGGCGACTGGCGGATACGGTACTGCGCTGGGTGTGATTCGCAGTGCCTTTGCTGCAGGCAAGACGGCGATGGTCTATGCCGATGAGACCCGGCCCTGGATGCAGGGTGCACGTCTGACCGCCTGGGAGATGGTTCATGACGATATCCCGGTCACACTGCTTGCAGATGGCGCGGCTGCCTATCTAATGAAGCAGGGCAAGGTGCAGTGGGTGGTGGTCGGTTCGGATCGGATTGCCGCCAATGGTGATGTGGCGAATAAGATCGGTACCTATAGTGCAGCACTTGCTGCCCGCTACCATGGGGTGAAGTTTATGGTGGTCGCTCCAACCTCGACGGTCGATATGTCGGTCGCCTCGGGGGGCGAGATACCGATTGAGTCGCGTAGTACCGATGAGATTCTGGGGCTAGCGGGACAGCGAATCGCCGCTGAGAAGGCGCAGGCGTGGAATCCGGTCTTTGACGTTACGCCGGCCGATCTGGTCGATGCGATTGTTACAGAGAAGGGCGTGGTGTTAAATCCGAACACTGAAAAGATGGCGGTAATGATGAAAAGCTGACCTTATCACCATATAAATAACGCTCAGGCCTCTCTTAATCGATTCTAAGCGGCGATTCTCATGCTGCCGTAGGGGGGAGGGGTGTGGTACGATGGGCGGATATTTTCGCCCTTTGGACGCTCAGGTTTGATTTGGGTGCCGACAAGAAGAATGACAGCACTAGCATTATCAGGTTGAAGCACGGATAGATATGGCTGAATTTGCCCGCGAAGTACTCCCCGTTAATCTCGAAGATGAGATGAAACAGTCCTACCTCGATTACGCCATGAGCGTCATCATCGGTAGGGCGCTCCCCGATGTCCGGGATGGACTCAAACCGGTTCACCGTCGTGTGCTCTACGCGATGAGCGTACTGGGCAATGATTGGAACAAGTCCTACAAGAAATCGGCGCGTATCGTCGGTGACGTTATCGGTAAGTACCACCCGCACGGTGATACGGCGGTCTACGACACCATGGTCCGTATGGCCCAGCCCTTTTCGATGCGATACATGCTGGTCGATGGTCAGGGTAACTTCGGTTCGGTTGATGGTGACTCCCCGGCTGCGATGCGATACACCGAGGTGCGCATGGCGCGCATCAGCCATGAGCTGATGGCCGACCTTGATAAAGAGACTGTTGATTTTGTCGCCAACTACGATGAGTCGGAGCATGAGCCGACCGTCTTCCCGACCCGAGTTCCCAATCTGCTGGTTAACGGTTCGGCCGGTATTGCGGTCGGTATGGCGACCAATATTCCGCCGCACAACCTCAATGAGGTGATCAACGCCTGTCTCGCCCTGATCGACAATCCCGATATCGATATCAAGGGGCTGATGGAGCATTTGCCGGGTCCTGATTTCCCAACCGCTGCCTTTATTAATGGTGCAAAGGGAATCCACGAGGCCTATCACACCGGCCGTGGACGTATCCATGTGCGTGCCCGGAGTGAGATTGAGACACTCGATAATGGTCGTCAGCGCATCGTTGTTCATGAACTCCCCTATCAGGTGAACAAGGCGCGACTGCTGGAGAAGATTGCCGAGCTGGTCAAAGAGAAGAAGCTAGAGGGTATCTCCGAGCTGCGTGATGAGTCCGATAAGGATGGCATGCGTATGGTGGTCGAGCTCAAACGCGGTGAGGTGGCCGAGGTGATTCTCAATAACCTCTACCAGCAGACCCAGATGCAAAATGTCTTTGGCATCAATATGGTGGCACTGATTGATGGTCAGCCACGTCTGCTCAACCTGAAACAGATTCTCGAGGCGTTCATTCGCCACCGTCGTGAGGTGGTGACCCGCCGTACCATCTACGATCTGCGTAAGGCGCGTGAACGCGCCCATATCCTCGAAGGTCTTGCCGTAGCGCTAGCCAATATCGACGAGATGATCGAGGTGATCAAGACATCACCCAGCCCCGCTGAGGCGAAAAAGGCGCTGATGGGTCGCAACTGGGAGCCGGGTCTGGTCTCCGAGCTGCTGGAGCGTGTCGAGGGTAACGCCTATCGACCCGATGATCTGGCGATTGAATTTGGAATGGCCGAGGATGGTTACCGTCTCTCCGAGGCACAGACCCAGGCGATCCTCGATCTGCGTCTGCACCGTCTCACCGGGCTGGAGCAGGAGAAGATCATTGCCGAGTATCGTGAGCTGGTTGAGAAGATTGACGACCTGCTCGATATCCTCAGCAGCTCCGAGCGTCTGATGCAGGTGATCCGGGATGAGCTGCTGGAGATTGTCGCCAAGTATGGCGATGAGCGTCGCACCGAGATTCTGACCAGCCACCTCGATCTGACCCTTGAGGATCTGATCAGCGAAGAGGATGTGGTGGTCACCCTCTCGCATGAGGGGTATGCCAAGGCGCAGCCACTCTCTGACTATCGTGCTCAGCGGCGTGGTGGCAGGGGTAAATCGGCTACGGCGATGAAGGAGGAGGATTTCATCGACAAGCTGTTTGTCGCCTCCACCCACGACACGATTCTCTGCTTCTCCTCGCGCGGCAAGGTCTACTGGAAGAAGGTCTACGAGCTGCCACAGGCAGGACGTGCCTCACGCGGCAAGCCGATCGTTAATCTGCTTCCGCTGGAGGAGGGTGAGCGTATTAACGCGATCCTGCCGATCCGTGAGTATGAAGAGGGTAAGTTTATCTTCATGGCCACTGCTAGTGGCACTGTGAAGAAGACTCCACTGGTCGCCTTCTCTCGCCAACGTGCCAACGGCATCATTGCACTCGATCTGCGTGGTGATGATGAGCTGGTCGGTGTGGCGATCACCGATGGTTCACAGGATGTAATGCTCTGCAGCTCGTCGGGCAAGACGATTCGTTTCAGCGAAGAGCAGGTCCGCACCATGGGCCGTACCGCCTGTGGTGTACGCGGCATCAAACTGCAGCCAGGACAGCGAGTAATCTCGTTGATCATTGTAAATGAGAACGGCTACGTCTTGACCGCGACCGTTAACGGCTATGGTAAGCGCACCCTGTTCAACGAGTATCCCACCAAGGGACGTGGTGGACAGGGCGTGATCTCAATCCAGGCGAGCGAGCGTAACGGCGATGTGGTCGGCGCGGTTCAGGTCGAGGATGACGACGAGATGATGCTGATCTCCGATGGCGGCACCTTGGTACGTATCCGCGTCGCTGAGGTCTCAACCATGGGTCGAAATACCCAGGGTGTGCGTCTGATCAACCTCGGAGGTGAGGAGCGTCTGATCGGGATCGAACGTATTGCTGACATCGGTGATGATGAGGATGACGACACCGACGAAGAGAGTGAGAACGATGAAGCGGCAGAGTAGCGCTGCAGTATCACCAACCAAACTAATTCAGAAACAGTAACCCAGAGGTCTACCATGTCACGTGTATTCAATTTCAGCGCCGGTCCGGCGATGGTTCCACAGGCAGTTATCGAACGTGCCCAGCAGGAGATGCTCGACTGGAACGGTAGTGGTATGTCTGTGATGGAGATGAGCCATCGCGGTAAAGAGTACATGTCGATCGCTGCTCAGGCCGAGGCCGATCTGCGTGAAGTGATGGCGATCCCAGAGAACTACAAGGTGCTGTTCCTGCAGGGTGGCGCATCGAGCCAGTTTTCGATGATACCGATGAACCTGCTGCGTGGTGGCAACAAGGCCGACTACATCCTGACCGGCTCCTGGGGCAAGAAGGCGATTGCTGAGGCGAAACGCTACTGTGAGGTGAATGTTGCAGCAGATGCCTCTGCCGAGAGCGGCAAGTTCACCTTCGCACCTGGTCAGTCTGCGCTGAACCTCTCTGCCGATGCCGCCTATGTGCACTACACACCCAACGAGACCATTGAGGGTGTTGAGTTTCCCTATCTGCCAGAGGTAGGTGACAAGCCACTGATTGCCGATATGTCTTCAACCATCCTTTCGCGTCCGATGGATGTCTCCAAGTTCGGTATGATCTACGCCGGAGCGCAAAAGAATATCGGCCCGGCTGGTCTGACGGTTGTTATCGTGCGTGAGGATCTGATCGGTGAGGTGGTCGACGGCACACCGACCATGTTCAACTACGCGACCCACGCCAAGGCCGACTCGATGTACAACACCCCGCCGACCTACAGCTGGTACCTCGCCGGTCTGGTCTTCGACTGGCTCAAGCAGCAGGGCGGTCTGGCGAAGATGGCCGAGACCAACGAGCGCAAGGCGGGCAAGCTCTACGGTGCAATCGACGGCTCCGACTTCTACGCCAATCCAGTTGCGGTTGAGTGTCGCTCCTGGATGAACGTTCCCTTCACTTTGGCCGATGCTGAGCTCGACAGCATTTTCCTCGCCGAGGCGAAGGAGCAGGGTCTGGTCACCCTCAAGGGTCACCGTTCGGTCGGTGGCATGCGTGCCTCGATCTACAACGCGATGCCGGAAGAGGGTGTTGATGCGCTGGTCGCCTTCATGGCCGACTTCGAGAAGCGTAAGGGCTGAGCAACTGCTCGAGTCTTATAGATAATGGTTCTGATCGAACTCGCCATCCTGGCCGTGCTTGTGCTGCTGGTGGTGGTGGCGATCAATAAACGCTGATTTGAAAACAGATAACTACGGGGTTTTAAGATGCATAAGATTTTGACGCTGAACAACATCTCTGCTGCTGGACTGGATCGTCTGCCGCGCGACGGTTATGAGGTCGCTTCCGAGTTCCAGCACCCCGATGCGATTCTGCTGCGCTCTTTCAAGATGCACGATATGGAGATTCCCGAGACACTCAAGGCGGTCGGCCGTGCCGGTGCAGGCGTCAACAACATCCCGCTCGACAAGATGAGCGAGAAGGGTGTCTGCGTCTTCAACGCCCCGGGTGCTAACTCCAATGCGGTTAAAGAGCTGGTCATCGCCGGTATGCTGCTGGCGTGTCGCAACATCGGCCAGGCGTGGGACTTTGCCAAGAACCTTGAGGGTAACGATGGCGAGATCGGCAAGGCGACCGAGGCGGGTAAAAAGAACTACGGTGGTTTTGAACTGCCGGGCCGCACACTAGGTGTGGTCGGCCTTGGTGCGATCGGAGTGCGTATCGCCAATGCTGCCGTTTCGCTCGGCATGAACGTCATCGGCTTCGATCCGGGCATTACCGTCAAGGGTGCCTGGCAGCTCGACGCGGCGGTCAAGCAGGCGGGCAGTGTTGATGAACTGCTCAACAACTCCGACTTCATTACCTTCCACGTGCCGCTGATCGATGCCACCAAGGATCTGATCAATGAGGAGCGTTTGAAGTCGATGAAGGATAACGTGGTGGTGCTGAACTTTGCTCGTGGTGGCATCGTCGATGATGAGGCGATGGTCAAGGCGCTTGATGATGGTAAGGCCTATGCCTATGTCTGCGACTTCCCCACCAATCTGCTGAAGAACCACCCGCGTGTCATTACCCTGCCGCATCTCGGCGCCTCGACACGTGAAGCGGAGGAGAACTGTGCCATCATGGTGGCCGATCAGGTGAAGAACTATCTGGAAAACGGCAACGTGGAGAATTCGGTTAACTTTCCCGAGGTCTCGATGCCGCGTACCGAAGGTGGTTTCCGCCTGGCGGTGGTCAACTCCAACGTACCCAACATGCTGGGTCAGATATCCTCCGATCTAGCTAACGCCGGTCTCAATATCATCGACATGCTCAACAAGTCGCGCGACGATATCGCCTATACCCTGGTCGATGTCGATAAAGAGGTGCCCGAGTCGGTCATCAACGAACTCGCCGCAATTGAGGGCGTGCTTGCGGTTCGAGCAATCGGTTAACGAGAGAGTAATGAGCAGCGAAGAGAAACTGCAGGCGATACGAACGCGTATTGATGCGCTGGATGAAGAGCTCCAGGCGCTGATCAATGAGCGTGCCTCGCTGGCCCAGGAAGTTGCCAGAGTTAAACTGGCCGATGGTGAAGAGGCACTCTTCTATCGTCCCGAGCGTGAGGCGCAGGTGTTGCGTCGGGTGAAGGAGCGTAACCAGGGGCCGTTACCGGCAGAGGAGGTGGCGCGTCTGTTTCGTGAGGTGATGTCGGCCTGTCTGGCGCTCGAGCAGCCGATGCAGATCGCCTTCCTCGGACCCGAGGGGACCTTCTCTCAGGAGGCAGTACTCAAACACTTTGGTCACTCGGCACTTACACTACCAATGGCAGCGATCGACGAGGTGTTTCGTGAGGTCGAGGCGGGCAGTGCCAATTACGGTGTGGTACCGGTTGAGAACTCCACCGAGGGCGCGATCAACCACACCCTCGATCTGCTGCTGAAGACCCCACTAAAGATTTGCGGTGAGGTGGAGCTGCGTATCCATGATCATCTGATGACCCAGGTCGATTCTTTGGCCGAGATCAAGTGTGTCTATTCCCATGCACAGTCGCTGGCGCAGTGTCGCGAGTGGCTCGATGCTCATCTTGCGGGTGTTGAGCGTGTCAGTGTGAGTAGTAATGCAGAGGCGGCACGTCTGGCTCGCGATGAGGCCGGGGCTGCAGCGATTGCAGGATACTCTGCTGCTGAGCTTTACGATCTTAAAATCCTTGAGTCGAATATCGAGGATGATCCTAACAACACTACCCGTTTCTTCATCCTCGGTCGTGACGATGTGCCGGCGAGCGGAAAGGATAAAACGGCGTTGCTGGTCTCTACCAAGAATAAGCCGGGTGCGCTGTCGCAGTTGCTCGAACCACTTGCACGCCACGGTATCTCGATGACACGTATCGAATCGCGTCCCTCACGTAAGGGGGTGTGGGAGTACGTCTTCTTTGTCGAGATCGAAGGCCATCAGGATGAAGAGCAGGTCGCCTCAGCGCTTGGCGCGCTGGAGCGGGAGGCGGCGATGTATAAAATCCTCGGTTCATTCCCCAGGGCGGTACTTTAGGTAACACCCATGACCGACTTCACCCAGTTTGCGACACCCGGTGTGCAGGGGCTCCGCCCCTATCAGCCGGGTAAGCCGATCGAAGAGCTTGAGCGTGAGCTCGGCATCGAAAACATCATCAAACTCGCCTCCAACGAGAATCCACTCGGCCCATCGCCATTGGCGCTGGAGGCGATGCGTTCAGCTGCAGAGGGTGTATGGCTCTATCCTGACGGTAACGGTTTTGAGTTGAAACAGAAGCTCTCGCAGAAACATGGCGTTGAGATGGCACAGATCACACTCGGTAACGGCTCCAGTGATCCTCTGGAGTTCGTGGTGCGGGTGCTAGTGCAGCCGGGCGATGAGGTGCTCTATTCGCAGCACGCCTTTGCCATGTATCCGATCGTAACTCGCGCTGCAGGCGGTGTCGGAATCGAAGCACCCGCCAAAAACTGGGGCTATGATCTCGACGCGCTGGCTGCACGTATTACGGACAGGACTCGGGTGATCTTCATTGCCAACCCCAATAATCCGACCGGAACCTGGCTTGATGGCGTTGAACTGGAGGCGTTTATCAAATCGGTGCCAGAGCGCATTGTGGTGGTGATCGATGAGGCCTACTACGACTATGCCTGCGATCCGGCAACTGGGGCTGAGGGTTACCCTGATGCAGTCAGTTGGTTGGCGAAATACCCTAACTTGATGGTGAGCCGCACCTTTTCAAAGTCCTACGCACTGGCGGGGCTGCGGGTCGGTTATGCGCTCTCATCTCCTGAGCTGGCTGATCTGATGAATCGGGTGCGTCCACCTTTCAATGTAAACAATCTTGCGCTGGTTGCCGCCTCCGCTGCGCTTGATGATAAGGCTCATCTACAGCGCTCCGTGGCGATGAATGCCGAAGGTCTGAAGCAACTGCGTGGTGAGTTTGAGGCGATGGGGCTCGACTACATCCCTTCGGTCGGAAACTTCATCAGTGTTGATGTCGGTCAACCGGGGATGAAGGTTTACGAGGAATTATTGCGAGAAGGTGTTATTGTGCGCCCGGTGGCCAACTATGGTATGCCCAACCACCTGCGGGTAACGGTCGGTAGAGCGGAGGAGAACACACGCTTTATCGAGGGGTTGAAACGTACCCTGGCGAGTACCTGACGGTCTTTTTTTATATGGTTGCCGAACACGCTTCGGCAGTTGGAATGCGATTTTAGCTATTTGAGAGTCTAGCGATGATTATCATCATGAATTCAGAGGTCACCGACGAGCAGATCGGCGGTGTGGTGAATAAGCTGAAAGATTTCGGTCTCGACAGCAATGTCTCGCGCGGAGTTGAGCGTACCGTGATCGGTGCCATCGGCGATGAGACCAAGGTCGATAAGGAGCTGATGCAGTCACTGCCCGGGGTCGAGAATGTGATCCGAGTGATGAAGCCCTACAAGATTGTGGCGCGCTCCTATCACAAGCAGGATACCGTGATCGATATCAACGGCATCAAGCTGGGTGGCAAAGAGATCCAGGTGATTGCCGGACCCTGTTCGGTTGAGACCCAGGATCAGATGGATGCGGCGGCGCAGGGTGTTGTTGATGCCGGCTGTCGCATGATGCGTGGTGGTGCCTTTAAACCGCGCACCTCACCCTACTCGTTCCAGGGTGCCGGTGTGGAAGGTTTAGAGATGTTCCATAATGCCGCCAGCAAACACAAACTGCCGGTTGTGACCGAATTGATGGATGTACGTTCACTCGATGCCTTTGTTGAGCACGAGGTCGATGTGATCCAGATAGGGACTCGTAACATGCAGAACTTCGATCTGCTCAAAGAGGTGGGTCGTATCCATAAACCGGTCATTCTCAAGCGTGGTATGTCAGCTACTATCAGCGAGTGGCTGATGGCGGCGGAGTACATCGCGGCGGGTGGTAACCACAACATCATCTTCTGTGAGCGCGGTGTGCGTAGCTTTGAAACCTACTATCGCAATGTGCTTGATGTCACCGCCATTCCGGTACTGAAAAAAGAGACTCACCTTCCAGTCATCGTTGACCCGAGTCATGCGGGAGGCAAGGCGTGGATGGTGCCGGCCCTGTCACGTGCAGCGGTTGCGGCGGGTGCCGATGGTCTGCTGGTCGAGATGCACCCAACTCCCTGTGAGGCGTGGTGCGATGCCGATCAGGCGTTGACCCCTGAGGAGCTGAAATCGCTGATGGGTGAGCTCAAGGGTATCGCTCAGGTGATTGGTCGCGATATCTGACCCAGGCGCTGATGTGATCGGTAAGCTTGCCATTGTAGGTGTTGGTCTGATCGGTGGTTCACTGGCGCGCGCTGCTAAGCGCGCGGGTATCGTCTCTGAGGTGGTAGGCATCGGTCGTGATGATGCCTCGCTACAGCGTGGTGTCGAGCTGGGTGTGATCGATCGCTTTACCACCGATATCGGCAGCGGCGTTGCCGATGCCGATATGGTGGTTATCGCGGTGCCACTGGCTACCATTTCCAAACTTCTTCCCCAGCTCAAGGCCTCAATGCCAGCCGATGCCGTTCTGACCGATGTCGGCAGTGCCAAGGCGAGTGTGGTTGAGGATGTACGGACCGTGTTTGGCCAGATTCCCGCCAACTTTGTACCGGGTCACCCAATTGCCGGAACTGAGAAGAGCGGGGTAGAGGCCTCCTTTGCCGAGCTGTTCGACAATCGTCGTGTCATCCTTACACCGCTCCCCGAGAGTGCCCCCGAGGCGATTGCCAAGGTTCGCTTGCTTTGGGAGCAGGCGGGTGCCGAAGTGATCGAGATGGGGGTTGAGCACCACGACGAGGTGTTGGCTGCAACCAGTCATCTGCCGCATGTGCTCGCCTATGCGCTGGTTGATGCGCTGGCCAGAGGGGAGCAGGGCGAGGAGATCTTCCGCTACGCAGCAGGCGGTTTTCGCGATTTCTCCCGCATTGCCTCGAGTCATCCGGTGATGTGGCGCGATATCTGTCTCGCCAATCGTGGTGCAATCCTGAAGATGCTCAAACACTTCACCGATGATCTAAATGAGATCGCCGATTCGATTGAAAAGGGTGATGGAGATCATCTTTTGGAGCTATTCTCTCGCGCCAAGGCGGCACGCGATCGCTATTGCGGGTAGAATGGCGCCCGAAATTTCGAACAAACACACATAAAGAATCAATACATCCGGTACGCTCCTTCATGAATAGTAAAAGTGTCACATTTGGTGTCCAGCCAGGCGGTTGTCTGAAAGGACGGCTGCGTGTTGCAGGCGATAAATCGATCTCCCATCGCTCGATCATGATGGGTTCACTGGCTGATGGTACTACCCATGTCACCGGTTTCCTCGAGGGTGAGGATAGCCTTGCCACGCTGCAGGCGTTTCGTGATCTCGGTGTTGAGATTGAGCGCGGTGGTGAAGGTGAGGTGACAATCCAAGGGGTTGGCGTTGATGGTCTCAAGTCGCCCGCAGACGATCTCGATCTGGGTAACTCGGGTACTTCAATGCGACTGCTTTCTGGGCTCTTCTCCGGACAGCTCTTCGACTGCACCCTGATCGGTGATGAGTCGCTCTCCGGGCGACCGATGAAGCGCGTTACGGTGCCGTTAGCGAGCATGGGGGCCAGAATCGATGCCACCGAGGCTGGAACTGCTCCGCTAAAGATTCACGGTAACCAGAAGTTAGCTGGCATCGATTATGAGATGCCGGTAGCCAGTGCACAGGTGAAATCATCACTACTGCTCGCCGGACTCTATGCCGAGGGCAAGACTTGTGTGACCGAGCCAGCACCAACACGCGACCATACCGAGCGTATGTTGACTGCCTTTGGCTATCCTGTCGCGCGCAATGGCAACAAGATCTGTCTTGAGGGTGGAGGGCGCCTCACGGCGACCGATATCGAGGTGCCCGCCGATATCTCCTCGGCGACCTTCTTCATGGTGGGTGCGGCCATTGCCGAGGGCTCCGATGTGCTGCTGGAGCATGTTGGTATCAATCCGACCCGCATTGGTGTGATCAACATCATGAAGCTGATGGGCGCCGATCTGGAGGTGCTCAACGAGCGTGAGGTGGGTGGAGAGCCAGTGGCTGATATCCGTGTCCGTGCCAGTCAACTGAAGGGAATTCGTATCCCAGAGGATCAGGTGCCACTGGCGATCGATGAGTTTCCAGCGCTGTTCGTCGCTGCCGCCTGTGCTGAGGGCGAGACGGTGCTGACCGGGGCTGAAGAGCTACGCGTTAAGGAGAGTGACCGTATTCAGGTCATGGCTGATGGCCTGGTCGAGCTGGGTGTTGATGCCAAAGCGACACCTGACGGTATTGTGATTCAAGGTGGCAAGATCGGTAGTGGGCGTGTGGTGAGTCACGGTGATCACCGTATTGCGATGTCCTTTGCGATGGCGGCACTTCGCGCCGAAGGCCCGATCGAGATCGAGGATTGTGCCAACGTAAACACCTCCTTCCCCGGTTTTGTTGAGTTGGCTGCCGGTGCGGGATTGGGAATTAAAACAATTTAACGTCAGGAAGACGTAGAGTGCCGCGTGGGTTATGCGGTCTATTCAATAAAGTGAGAGTTAACTGAGATGCAACAGCAGGTAGTAAAGGTAATTACGATCGATGGCCCCAGCGGTTCGGGCAAAGGGACGATTAGTCAGCTGGTCGCTGAGCGGCTGGGCTACCACTTTCTCGACAGTGGCGCACTCTACCGCCTGCTAGCGTTGGCAGCTGATCGTCATGCGATCTCGTTCGATAACGAAGCGGCGTTGGTAACACTGGCTGAGCATCTTGATGTGCAGTTCAAACAGGATGCCAGCGGTATCGCACAGATCATTCTCGAGAGCGAGGAGGTAACCGATGCGATTCGCAACGAGGAGGTCGCCGGTGGTGCTTCGAAAGTGGCGGCCCTACCTGCGGTTCGCAGCGCCCTGCTTGCCCGACAGCGCGCCTTCGCAGAGCGCCCCGGCCTGGTTGCCGATGGTCGTGACATGGGGACGGTGGTCTTCCCTGCAGCCCCGGTCAAGGTGTTCCTCACTGCCAGTGCCGAGGAGCGTGCGCAAAGACGCTATAACCAGTTGAAAGAGAAAGGAAACGATGTTAGTCTCGCCAGTCTTCTGAACGAGATAACTACACGTGACGAGCGTGATTCCTCTCGATCAGTAGCACCTCTGAAACCTGCGGATGACGCGGTGGTGATCGATACTACGGGTATCGGCATTGATGAGGTGACCGACCGGGTGTTAAGTCTGGTCAATGAACGTCTCGCGAGTTGAGACTATATTTGCAGAAACAATGGCGGATTGCGGCACCTTGCCACACTCCATTAATTAACTAGCCAAAGGTATCTATTGCCCTGGCTCCAACCATAATAGACCGTGCTTCACCGATGTTTCGGTCTAAGGAAAGTCCTACCCATGAGCGAAAGCTTTGCCCAACTATTTGAAGAGTCTCTTGTTAATCAGCAGATGCAGCCTGGTTCCATCGTTGTTGGAACGGTTGTCGATGTTCGTGCTGATGTCGTTGTTGTTAATGCCGGCCTGAAGTCTGAAGGCGTCATCTCCATCGATCAGTTCTATAACGATGAAGGTGAGATTGAGGTTGCCATTGGCGACGAGGTCGAGGTTGCTCTCGATGCAATCGAAGATGGCTACGGTGAAACCCGTCTGTCGCGCGAGAAAGCGAAGCGTGCACAGGCCTGGACCTTCCTGGAGAAGGCTCAGGAGAACGGCGATACCGTTACCGGCATTATCAGTGGCAAGGTCAAGGGCGGTTTCACCGTCGACATCAATACCATTCGTGCCTTCCTTCCTGGCTCACTGGTTGATGTTCGCCCTGTTCGTGATACCGCATATCTCGAAGGTAAGGACCTGGAGTTCAAGGTTATTAAGCTCGACCAGAAGCGCAACAACGTTGTCGTTTCACGTCGTGCCGTTATCGAGTCTGAGTACAGCGCTGAGCGCGAAGAGCTGCTTGAGTCGCTGGCCGAAGGTCAGACTATCAAGGGTGTGGTCAAGAACCTCACCGATTACGGCGCGTTTGTTGATCTGGGCGGTATCGATGGTCTGCTGCACATCACCGATATGGCGTGGAAGCGCGTCAAGCATCCTTCGGAGATGATTGAGGTTGGCCAGGAGATCGAGGTCATGGTGCTCAAGTTTGACCGTGAGCGTAACCGTGTATCACTCGGCCTCAAGCAGCTGGGCGACGATCCATGGGCAGCTATTGCACGTCGTTACCCTGTTACCACCCGCCTCATGGGTAAGGTTACCAACATCACCGATTACGGTTGCTTTGTTGAGATCGAAGAGGGTGTTGAGGGTCTGGTTCACGTCTCAGAGATGGATTGGACCAACAAGAACGTCAATCCTTCCAAGGTCGTACATCTTGGTCAGGAGGTTGAGGTTGTGGTTCTCGATATCGATGAGGAGCGTCGTCGCATCTCACTCGGTATGAAGCAGTGCCAGACCAATCCCTGGGAAGCATTCGCTGCGACTCACAACAAGGGTGACAAGCTCTCTGGTTCGATCAAGTCGATCACCGACTTCGGTATCTTCATCGGTCTCGATGGTGGTATCGACGGTCTGGTTCATATGTCAGACATCTCCTGGAACGAGCAGGGCGAAGAGGCTGTACGTTCGTTCAAGAAGGGCGATGAGCTTGAGGCCGTTGTACTTGCGGTTGACCCTGAGCGTGAGCGTATCTCTCTCGGTGTTAAGCAGCTCGACAAAGATCCCTTCTCAATGTTTGTTGCGGAGAATCCAAAGGGCAGCATCGTTAAGGGCACCATTACCGAGGTTGACGCCAAGGGTGCGGTTATCGATCTGGGCGACAGCATCGAGGGTTACCTGCGCTCTTCCGAGATCTCTCAGGATCGCGTAGAAGATGCACGCACCCTGCTCAAGGAGGGTGAGGCAATTGAGGCGCGCTTCATGGGTGTAGATCGCAAGAACCGCAGTATCAGTCTATCTATCAAGGCGAAGGAGTATGCAGAGGAGGCTGAAGCCGTCGAAGACTTCAATCGCTCAGCACCTGCAGCAGCGACCCTTGGCGATCTGCTTAAAGAGCAGATGGAAGGTAAAGAGTAAGATTGGTGATAATGTGCCTGCCGGTAACGGCAGGCACATGCCATTAAAGGTTTGCAGCGCCTGTTGAAATAATTATCTTTATCAGGGGCTTGAAGGAATACTCGGATTAAGCGCAAAGGCTTGATCGACTAATAATTAGAGAATGGGTAATGACCAAATCTGAACTGATTGAACAGCTGGCCAGAAAACAGAGTCACTTGGCCTATAAGGATGTAGAGCTGGCGGTTAAGAGTCTTCTTGAGCAGATGAGTGAATCGCTCTCAGGTGGGCAACGAATCGAGATTCGTGGTTTTGGTAGTTTCTCACTCCACTATCGTCCACCCCGTGTTGGACGTAATCCGAAGACCGGTGAGTCAGTTGAACTCAACGGCAAGTATGTGCCTCACTTTAAACCCGGCAAGGAGTTGCGTGAGCGTGTTGACGAAGGCAAGCACCACGCCATCAGTAATGGCAATGAATAACAGCTCTATTTGATAACCCAAACAAGCCCCGATGGCTGAGTTCAGATGGTGATTTCTGAACGGTTAAGGTCAAAACATCTCGCTGAGAGAATCGCTTTCAGCAATACTCGTACAAACCAATAAACGCTATAAACCATGCAAGGCAATTGTTATAGTCTGCGCAACCTGTGCGTCTATAGATGAGATTGGCATGCGTCCCTTCCTAACCGTATTAATGATCGTCCCCCTGGCCCTGCTATGGCTCGGCTTTTCAATGATCAATGCCGGTGGTGTTGAAATTGATTACTACTTTGGTGTGGTGGCTCTACCGCTCTCTATTCTTTTAGCAATTGTAATGGGTGTTGGCATGTTGCTGGGTGGTGGTGCGGGGCTTTCTAACTATCTCAGTATGAGGCGCGAAATAAATGAGTTGCGTGCGCAGGTGAGGATCAGAGATGAAGAGGTGGTTAACCTTCGCTCAATCCCGATTAAGGACGGGCCTTAAATGCAGGAGCTTGTCTGGCTATTGCTGCTGCCGGTTGCTGCTGCTTCTGGGTGGTGGGTTGCCTCGCGTGCCTATCGTCGTGGAAAGGAACAGGTGGCTCCTGAGTTTACCTCTGACTATATTAAGGGTCTTAACTACCTGCTCAATGAGCAGACCGATAAGGCGATTGAACTCTTTATCCGCATGCTTGAGGTGAATAGCGATACGGTCGAGACGCATCTAGCGTTGGGTAGCCTGTTTAGAAGGCGCGGTGAGGTAGATCGGGCTATCAGAATTCATCAGAACCTGATCGCTCGCCCAACTTTGACCACTGAACAGCGTGGGCTGGCGCTACTCGAGCTTGCTGATGATTACATGAGGGCGGGACTACTCGATCGTGCGGAGAACCTGTTTCTCGAATTAATCGAGCTCAATCTACATAATTCGGCAGCGTTATGGCACCTACTCGATATCTATCAGCAGGAGAAGGAGTGGGATAAGGCAATTGCCGTGGCGCATCGCATTGAGTCCGATGCTGGTAAACCGATGGATTCGATTGTTGCTCAGTACTGCTGTGAGCTCGCGGAGCGCTCACTCGACCATGATGATTACGGGGAGGCGGTCAGCCTACTGCATCGTGCACTTGAAAGTGATCGTAATTGTGTCCGTGCGAGTCTGTTGATCGGACGTCTAGAGCGCGAACGTGGTAACTGTGGTGAGGCATTGAAGGCATACCAGCAGGTGCTGCAGCAGGACGTTGAGTTTACCCCCGAGGTGGTTGATCCACTGATCAGCTGTTACACCGAGATGGGTAAGAGTGAAGAGATTCCCAGTTTTTTGAACCAAATCGTAGAGGCCTATCCTGCGGTTAAATCTGTGCTGCGTCTTGCGGAACTGCTTGAGAAGCGTGAAGGGCGTGAAGCTGCTGAGCAGTTTATGCTTCAACAACAGCGTAGTACGCCATCGTTACGTGGACTTCGTTGGGTGATCCATGCCCAGCTCGATCGTGCGGTTGAGCAGGACGGTCGAGCTGGGCTTCAACTCTTGGATGATCTAACGGGAAAGCTCATCGAGGGTCTACCTAGCTACCATTGTCAGCAGTGCGGATTTGATGCGAAACGGATCTACTGGCAGTGCCCAAGCTGTAAACGTTGGAACACCGTTAAACCAGTTAAGGGTGTCGGTTCAGACGCTAACAAAACTCCATCAATTTTAGGTGAATCATGACAAGTGTAGAGAATCAGATGGGACCACGTGTTGTTGTGGCGCTCGACTATCCAGAGGCGAAGCAGGCGCTCGATTTTGTTGGGCGTATAGATCCAACCCAGTGTCGGCTAAAGGTTGGTAAAGAGCTCTTTACCCTGGCTGGTCCGCAATTGGTTGAAACGCTCGTTGCAAAGGGTTTTGACGTCTTTCTCGATCTGAAATTTCATGACATTCCAAATACCGTCGCCAATGCTTGTCGAGCCGCATCTAAGCTGGGTGTCTGGATGATGAATATTCATGCTTTGGGTGGACGCCGAATGATGGAGGCGGCTCGTGAAGCGGTTGAGACGAGCGGGTCACGTCGTCCACATCTGATCGCTGTCACCATTCTGACTAGTCATAGCGAGGAGGAGCTGGGCGAAATTGGGCTTAGTGGTTCGCCAGCCGAAAACGTCGTCAGGCTGGCCAATCTGGCGCAATCTGCAGGTGTCGATGGTGTTGTCTGTTCCGCTCAAGAGAGTAGTGTGTTGCGCGCAGAGCTGGGCAATGATTTTATGCTGGTAACCCCGGGTATCAGACCTGCGTCAGCCGCAGTGAATGACCAGAAACGGATTATGACGCCGGAGGATGCGATTGCAGCAGGCTCAAGCTATCTGGTGATTGGTCGTCCAATTACAGCGGCTGAAGACCCGGCGGGCGTTTTGCTTACAATAAATTCAGCAATTGGCGCTATTTGAGCCGAATCTAACAAGCTATCGTTCCTACATCTACGTCACTCAGACATCGGGGCGTGGGGTTGTGGAGCCAGCTGCGCTAGGTTTCTCGTTATTGAAGAAGGATTTTAATTTAAACATGGAGGTTGTTATGTATCTATTGCGTCGTGCACTGTTAATTTTCATCTGTGGACTGCTTCCCTTTGCGGGAGTGTTTGCATCCGTCGATATCAATACCGCTTCTGCGGAAGAGATGGCTAAGGCGATTAGTGGGGTTGGTATCCAGAAGGCCACATTAATTGTTAAGTATCGTGAGCAGCATGGTGCTTTCAAAAACATCGAACAGCTCGCCAGGATCAAGGGCATCGGTTCTAAGACGATTGAGAGAAATCGTGATGTGTTGAGTGTTGGTGAATCGAAGAACTAACCATAAAGCAACATAGCTACTGAAGGCCTGCGCTGACCGCCATGGATAGCGAAGCGAAGGCGGTTAGTCCGCGATAGTCGACGCCGTCTGCCTATTCGTAGTTGAGAGCGAGAGCGAACGACGAAGA
>NZ_MPRL01000044.1:0-22849 GCF_002020875.1 Solemya pervernicosa gill symbiont
CGGGGCGCCGTAGGCATAAACGGTCGCGTTAAGTATTTGCCGCTTGCTTGGGCTTGGATGCCCAAAACAAGCTTCCGCAAAAATAGCGACTCCCCGGACGAAAAACGTGTAATGCATTGAGTTAGTTGGTGGGCCTACTTGGACTCGAACCAAGGACCAAGGGATTATGAGTCCCCTGCTCTAACCAACTGAGCTATAGGCCCAATTTGAGATCGCTCTCTTTGGGACGGTTAACTTTGCTATCGATGCTCTGTTGGAGTGAGAAGGACAGATGCATGCTTTTCTGGGCTTTCCAGAAGTTTACCGCCGGCAGAATTATACCTGACAACTCATTAGGAGCAATCATGTGTGAGTGCTTGAATCTTGATGAGTGAGTTTCGCATTGTGCGGATGAAGGCTGTTACTTGCGGCTTTCTCGGACTGTTTTGAGGACCTCGTCGGTTAGGTTGCCAAAAAGAGGTTTCCCGCTTGCGAGCTGGTAAGTGTCGGCACTGCCGCGAAAATTGACTTCAAGAAATATCGGCTCACTCTGCGGGCTGATCGAGAAGTCCCAAGAGACGATGTCGAAGTGGAAGATTTGACTGTGTAGTTCGACGGCAAGTTCGCATAGCTGTGGATAGTTGGGAATAGTGATCTGGTTGGAAAATTCGTAGCCGCTGGTTGGGTGTACGCAGTAGGCCGTCCCTTTCTTATCAAAGGCTGTCTTGTGAGTCTCTCCATTTCGGTCTATACCGCAAAAGATGCCGCCATTGCTGGCATTGTCAAAGATGTTTCCGTCGATGCCAAATCTGAGTATCGAGAGGAGAATGTGGATTTCATCTTGCCAACGGAAGCTGACGATCCTGATGGTGTTGACTGAGCTTGGGTGGGGTTTGGCGATTAGAGGGTGTTGAGTGATCTTTTCCTGGACGATGTAGTTATTACCAAAATGGTTTTCGAGATCTGTGAAAGGGGTGGTTTCCCCGTCGATCTCCAGGCAACCGTTGTGACTCTCTAATAGATGAATGTTGTCACCGTTGTCGGTACGGCTGCCCTTGATGATCTGTGGTTGTGAGGCATCGATGAGCCTTTGATGGGCGGCTGATGAGGTGAGTGGTTGGTTGTCTGCATCGTAGTAGTGACCATGCATACGTTTTATCAGGGTGGCGGGCGACTGTGTGATGCTGAGAAACGAGTCGCTGAGATTTTTATCAAGATAGGTGGGGCGTAGGGTGAGATCATTAAAGAAGGGCATGATCTCCTCCCACCAGTTGTAGCTAGGTACAAAGCGAACGTCTCTGTGTTTGAGTCTCTTGTCGTAGAGTGTGTGCCAGAGGGGGTGGACAGAACGGCCGTAGTGCTTGTGCCAATAGTGGTTGATCTCGGCTGCATACTGTTCGTCGCAGGCTGCGGGGTCGAGTCCATATCTCTCGGCGCCCTCTTGTACGTGTTTACGCTGTTTCCGTCGACGACGCCGATTCTGTTTGTTGAATCTCTGTAGAAGGCGTTTTGCAAAAGAGGGCAGTGTGGTCACGGGTTGTTGTTACCTATTTCCAGTCGAGGGTGGCACGATCTTGCTGTATTTGTGTGGCCTGGCTTGTCTCTTATGCGCATAAAAAAAGCCCGCCGAAGCGAGCTTTCTTAGGTGCCAGGTGTTTGTCTACTCCATCTCGAGGAAGCTGCGTAGTACCTCTGAACGGGTAGGATGACGCAGTTTGCGCAATGCCTTCGCCTCGATCTGACGAATACGCTCACGGGTAACGTCAAACTGCTTGCCAACCTCCTCAAGGGTGTGGTCGGTATTCATATCGATACCGAAACGCATGCGCAGCACCTTAGCCTCACGTGGGGTCAGGCCAGAGAGGATGCCCTGGGTCGCTTCACGCAGCCCCTCGGAGGTGGCGGCATCAGAGGGCGAGAGGATGTTCTGATCCTCAATGAAGTCGCCCAGGTGTGAGTCTTCATCATCACCGATCGGGGTCTCCATTGAGATCGGCTCCTTGGCGATCTTCAGTACCTTGCGGATCTTGTCCTCAGGCATGTCCATGCGCTCGGCCAGCTCCTCAGGGGTCGCCTCGCGGCCCATCTCCTGCAGCATCTGGCGTGATATGCGGTTGAGCTTGTTGATCGTTTCGATCATGTGTACCGGGATACGGATGGTGCGCGCCTGGTCGGCGATAGAGCGGGTGATCGCCTGACGAATCCACCAGGTGGCGTAGGTAGAGAATTTGTAGCCGCGACGATACTCGAACTTGTCGACCGCTTTCATCAGGCCGATGTTGCCCTCCTGGATCAGATCGAGGAACTGCAGGCCGCGGTTGGTGTACTTCTTGGCGATGGAGATAACCAGACGCAGGTTAGCCTCAACCATCTCCTTCTTGGCACGACGCGCCTTCGCCTCACCGATCGACATCTTGCGGTTGATGCTTTTGATCTGAGCGATGGTCATGCCACTCTCAGTCTGAATTGCGATCAGCTTCTTCTGCGCACGCAGGATGTCACTCTTCATCTGGCCAATCATTGAGGAGTGTTTTCGCTTGGCGCGGATCTGTTTCTCGACCCACTCAAGGTTGGTCTCGTTATCGGGGAAGCTGGTGATAAAGTCCTTGCGTGGCATCTTCGCCTTGTCGACGCAGAGGTTCATTATGTGGCGTTCATGGGTGCGGATTCGCTCAATGACATTACGCAGGTTGTGCGACATCTCATCGATAATGCGTGGTATCAGCTTGAGCAGCATGAACTCTTCAGCCATCTGCAGGCGCAGCTTCTCGGTCTTGGGATCCTCGGTGCCGTCCTTCTCTGCTGCCTTCATGGTGCGGTTGTAGAGGCTTTTCAGCTTCTTGTAGCGGGCGCGCGCCTCATCTGGATCGGGGCCGGTATCCTCAACGACTTCATCGTCATCTGAATCATCTTTGTTTGCGCCGCTGTTAACCTGTGCGGGTGTTGGAACCTCGTCGCTCTCGTTGGGATCGACATAGCCGGAGATGATGTCGGTAAGGCGAATGTCTTCGGAAACGAACTTCTCAAACTCACGTAACAGGATCGCGGGTGAGGCGGGGTAGCTGGCCAGTGAATAGAGTGCCTGGTTGAGGCCAGCCTCGATACGCTTGGCGATCTTGATCTCGCCCTCACGGGTCAGCAGCTCAACAGTACCCATTTCACGCATATACATGCGCACAGGGTCGGTGGTGCGACCAGTTTCACTATCGACCGTCGCGGTGAGAACTGCGAGTGCCTCGGCGGTCTCATCTTCGTCTTCACTGCCAGTGCCAGCTGCACTGTCGGTCATAATCAGGGTGTCGGCATCGGGTGCAACCTCATGCACGCGAATGCCCATATCATTAATCATGCTGATGATATCTTCGATCTGCTCAGGCTGAACGATTTCATTCGGCAGGTGGTCATTCACCTCGGCATAGGTGAGGTAACCCTGCTCCTTGCCCTTAGCGATAAGTAGTTTGAGTTGTGATTGCTGATCTTGGCTTGAAAGGTCGACTGACATTTGGCGAATGACTCGAAATTAATTAACGTTAAACAGAACCGCGCACTATAGCATATGGGGCTTATTTTGCCACTTTTAAAGTACTACTTTAGTGCTACTTATGGCGAGCAGCCTTCTCTCTAAATAGTTGTTGAAGCTCATTTTTTTCATCACCACTTAACTCCTGATCACGCTGTTTGTAGAGTAGTGCCTCTCGACGTTGGTCGGCATATTGGCGTTTCAGCCCCTGTAGGGTGTCGAGAAACTCCTGCTCAGCACCCGCTTCCGGCAGGTCGAGTGGTGTGCTGGCCAGCTTATTGAGGTGTCTCCCCTCAGGACGATCGCGCCATCGCTCAAGGATTGCAGCGGTGCTGGAAACGCCGCCACTCTGTACCACGCCGATCAGCTCCTGTAACAGCGGAATGCCCGCCATATCGATCTGCTCCAGTCCGGTTTGATCACCAACCTGGTTGGCAAGTTCCGGGCGCAGCAGCAACAAAGTAATGGCGTGGCGCACCATTGAAGGCGATTGATTGCCACCACGGTCTGCTTTGGGTCTGATTTTTGTTTCGGTGCGGCGCTGAGGGCCACTTCCACTCTCCCCACCAATCATAGACGCCAGCTGTGCGCTGTCTATACCGCTGAGTCGTGCCAGTCGTTCCTGCATCAGGTGGTGGAACACCCCTTTAGGCAGCTTGGCGAGCAGCGGCTTGGCGATCTCGACAAGTCGGGCGCGCCCCTCTACCCGTTTCATGTCGACCTCCTGCAGTAGCTTGTCGTAGAGGTAGTCGGAGAGGTTCAAGGCGTTGCTGATGCGTACCTCAAACGCCTCTTTTCCTTCCTGGCGAATCAGGGTGTCGGGATCCTCACCGTCGGGAAGGAAGAGGAAGCGTGCCTCGCGCCCCTCCTGCATCACCGGCAGGGCGTTCTCCAGTGCACGCCAGGCCGCTTCGCGTCCGGCGCGATCCCCATCGAAGCAGAAGACCACCTCCGGTACCACGCGGTACATCCGTTCCAGATGCTCTTTGGTGGTGGAGGTGCCGAGGGTGGCAACGGCGTAGCGAATATCAAACTGTGCCAGTGCCACTACGTCCATGTATCCCTCAACCACCAGCAGCCGTTCGAGATTTCTCACTGCCTGACGCGCCTCGTAGAGGCCGTAGAGCTCCTGACCCTTGTGGAAGACGGGCGTCTCGGGCGAGTTGAGGTACTTCGGCTTCTCATCGCCAAGGATGCGTCCACCAAAGGCGATGGTGCGTCCGCGTCTATCGCGAATCGGGAACATGATGCGGTCGCGGAAACGGTCGTAGAGACCGCTGCCGTCGTCGCGTTTGATTAGCATGCCACCCTCAAGCAGCAAATTTTTCTGTTCAGCACTGCTACCAAGAGCGTTGATCAGGTTGTCCCAGCCGGGTGCGGCATAACCGATGCCAAAATCACGTGCCACCTCGCCACTTAGGCCGCGCTGTTTGAGATAGCTAACGGCGCGCTCTGACTGTTGATGTTCGCGTAGTTGGTGCTGAAAATGTTCACTGCACTGCAACATCAGATCGTAGAGTGGTTGATGGCTGCGGGTCGGCTGGTTATCGCCTGCCTCGCGCGGCACCTCGAGTCCGATCTGCGATGCTAGAGTCTCGATCGCATCGACGAACTCCATATGTTCATAGTCCATCAAAAAGCCGATGGCGGTGCCGTGTGCGCCACAGCCGAAACAGTGGTAGAACTGCTTTTCTGGGCTGACGGTAAAGGAGGGTGTCTTCTCGTTGTGGAAGGGACAGCAGGCAGTGAAATCGCGGCCCGCCTTCTTCAGCGGCACACGTGTGTCGATCACATCGACTATATCGACACGATTAACCAGTTCATCAATGAAGTGTTGTGGGATCAGGCCTGCCATGGTCTCAAAGAGATGCGCAAGTTTGCGGTCGCTGGCAGATTACCACAGCGTGTGTGTTAGGTGGATTTGGTAAAGCATTGGGGCGGTACCCCGGAATCAGGCGTTTAGACGCGCCTTGATCATGCCGCTGACTGCGCCCATGTCGGCACGACCCTGCATCTGCGGTTTGAGAATGCCCATGACCTTGCCCATGTCTCTGATAGATGCAGCACCGGTCTGCTCGACCGCAGCATTGATCATGTCGTTGATTTCACCATCAGTGAGGGGTTGGGGTAGGAAGGTTTGGATGATCTCGATTTCGGCCGCTTCGATATCGACCAGCTCCTGACGCTTGGCCTTCTGGTACTGGGCAATCGACTCGCGTCGCTGCTTGACCATCTTGTCGAGTACCGCCAGGGTCTGGTTGTCATCGTCATCGTCATCGAGTGAGATACGAGAATCGACCTCAATCTGTTTGATGGCGGCCAGAATCAGGCGGATTGTCGCCAGACGCGACTTATCCCCCGCCCGCATGGCGGTTTTCATCTCCTCAGTAATCTGTAGCTTGAGGGACATAACTTGCGGTACGGGGAGTCGGAGGGATCAGTAGAGGCGAGGACGGCGCAGTGCGTTCTCTTTGAAAGAGCGCTTCATGTGGCGCTTAACAGCAGCAGCCTTCTTGCGCTTACGCTCCTGGGTGGGCTTCTCATAGTACTCGCGGCTGCGGACCTCAGAGAGGATTCCAGCTTTTTCACAGCTGCGCTTGAAGCGACGCATGGCAACTTCAAAGGGCTCGTTTTCTCTTACACGAACGTTTGGCATCGGTTAACACCTAATCCTTAAATATATCGGTTGAATATAAATCATCCGCGCCACCCGGCACGGCGAAAGAGAGCGAATTCTACACATCTTCCCCGCTTATGGCAAAATCACCCTTCTCCGATCAACTAACCGTAGTCCAAAGGCGTGCAAATGATAGTGCTTGGTATCGAAACCTCCTGTGATGAGACGGGTGTGGCGCTCTACTGCTCTGCGCGAGGACTGCTCGGTCATCAGCTCTACAGTCAGGTGGAGATGCACGCCGAGTACGGCGGTGTGGTACCAGAACTCGCTTCACGCGACCATGTGCGCAAGCTGCTGCCGCTACTCGAATCGTTGCTCAGTCAGTGTGAACTCACCCGCGCCGATATTGAGGGTGTCGCCTACACAGCGGGTCCCGGGCTAGTCGGTGCGCTGCTGGTCGGCGCCTCGGTGGGGCGCAGCATCGCCTGGAGTCTCGGTGTGCCGGCGGTGGGAGTGCACCATATGGAGGGGCACCTGCTGGCGCCGATGCTTGAGGCCGAACAGCCCGCCTTCCCGTTTCTGGCGCTACTGGTCTCAGGCGGCCACTCACAGCTGTTTGAGGTGGATGGGGTGGGGCGCTACAAACTGCTCGGTGAAACACTCGACGATGCCGCCGGTGAGGCGTTTGATAAAACCGCCAAGCTGCTTGGGCTCGGCTACCCCGGTGGTCCTGTGCTGGCACAGTGTGCCGAGCGGGGTGACCCGACACGCTTCAGGTTCCCGCGTCCGATGACCGATCGCCCAGGGCTAGACTTCAGTTTTAGTGGCCTCAAGACCTTCGCCCTCAATACCGCACAGAAAAATGGCATCGATACGCAGACCCAGGCCGATATATCACGTTCCTTTCAGGATGCAGTGGTCGATACCTTCGCTATCAAATGCCGTCGCGCCCTGCGCCAAACTGGTATTCCACGCCTGGTGATGGCCGGTGGTGTGAGTGCCAACAAGGCACTACGTGCCCGTCTGGCCGAGCTGGCTGAGGAGGAGGGTGCGCAGATCTTCTATCCGCGCACCGAGTTCTGTACCGATAACGGTGCGATGATCGCCTACGCGGGGTGTCAGCGACTGATGGCTGGTGAGCACGAGCCCGCCGCAATCGGCGCAACGCCACGCTGGCCGATGGATGAGCTGAGCGCGGTTTAGTCCTTCTTGCCGATCTTCGATTCGGTGCCGTTGAGCAGGTTCTGAATGTTGCTGCGATGACGCCAAAATAGGATCGCCGTCATCACGCCACTGGCGATGGTCAGCTCGAGTGAGCCGAGCAGCCAGTAGATGTAGCCGGGTGCCAGCAGGGTGGCGATCAGTGCCGAGAGTGAGGAGATGCGAAACAACTTCGCCATCACCAGCCAGGTGAGAATGGTCAGCCCACCGACCATCCAGTGAATGCCGATCAGCACACCCAGTGCGGTGGCTACACCCTTTCCACCCTTGAACCCAAAGAAGATTGGGTAGAGGTGGCCAAGAAAGGCCGCCAGCGCGGTGAGCGCCAGAACCAGTGCTTCGACACCATATAGATTGGCTGCCAGCACCGGAATCAAACCCTTCAACATGTCTCCTACCAAGGTGATTGCCGCCGCCTTTTTGCCACCGATACGCAGCACATTGGTGGCGCCAGGGTTGTTGGAACCCTCGGTACGTGGATCGGGTAGCCCCATCACCTTGCAGACGATAATGGCGCTGGAGAGTGAGCCGAGCAGGTAGGCGAGCGGGATGAAGAGCTGGTGGAGTTCAATATTCATGGCGGCTATTGGAAACGCTGCGTCGATGTGGGTCAAGCGGTTGGTTATTTAGTAGAGGCTGCTTTACCATCACAGCTGGTTTTGAGGGTCAGACAACAATTTATATGGATACCATCTTCCTGCGCGACCTGCGCATCGACACCGTCATCGGCATCTACGATTGGGAGCGGCGCATCAAGCAGACCGTCAGCTTCGATATTGAGATGGGCGCCGATATACGCCGCGCTGCGGCGAGCGATGACATCAAAGATACGCTCGACTATAAAAGTGTCGCCAAACACCTGATCCAGTTTGTCGGCGAGAGCGAATTCAATCTGGTTGAGACGCTTGCCGAGCGTGTATCGGAGATCGTTCGAGAAGAGTTTGGTGTGCCGTGGGTGCGGGTCACACTGAATAAGGTGGGTGCGGTGCGTGGCGCTGCGGGTGTCGGCATCATCATTGAACGTGGTAGTCGCGACTGAAATGGCGCGCGTCTTTGTCAGTCTCGGTAGCAACATTGAACGAGAGCAGCGTATTCGTGCCGCCGTCAGCGAGATGGCGCGCTGCTTTGGTGAGCTGACCCTCTCCAGGGTCTACGAGAGTGAGGCGGTCGGCTTCGAGGGAGACCTCTTCTACAACTCGGTGGTCGGCTTTGATACCGATATGACGGTAGAGGCGGTGGCTGAGACCCTCGATCGTATTGAGCAGGAGCAGGGTCGACTGCGTGGCTCAAAACGTTTCGCGCCGCGTACCCTCGATCTCGATCTGCTGCTCTATGACGATCTGGTTGTTAATGAGCCGGGCATGCAGCTTCCACGCGGCGAGATCAACGACTACGCATTTGTCCTGCTACCGCTCTCCGAGATCGCCCCCGATCTGCGTCATCCGGTTAGTAAGCAGCGATATGCCGATCTCTGGACCGCCTTTGGCGATCAGGGGCAGCGTCTCTGGCCGGTCGACTTCGAGTTCTCTGGTTGATCTCCCATGTCAGTTCCACCACTCGTTGTCATTGAGTTGTAATATTTCTCTGCTGCAATGGTCAATGTATTAACAGAGTGGCGACAGGCGTGATCAAACATATATTGGTAGTTGAAGATGAGACGGCGATTCGTGAAATGGTTGCCGACACATTGATTCGTAATGGATACGAGTGCAGTGAGGCGGGTGATGCGGAGCAGGCGGTGGCGATGATCGCCGACCGGATGCCCGATCTGGTGCTGCTCGACTGGATGATGCCGGGTATGAGTGGCATCGAGATGTCGCGTCGTCTCAAGCGCGACGATGCAACCCGTGAGTTACCGATCATTCTGCTAACCGCACGTGGCGAGGAGGAGGATAAGGTCAGTGGCCTCGAATCCGGTGCCGATGACTATGTAACCAAACCCTTCTCGACCCGCGAACTGCTGGCACGTATCAAGGCGGTACTGCGCCGTGTCGGTACCCACGAGGATGAGGCGCTGATCGTGGTTGATGGGCTTGAACTCGATCCAGTGGCGCAACGAGTCTCAGTCAATGCGGCTCCGCTCACCCTGGGACCAACCGAATATCGACTGCTGCACTTCTTTATGTCCCACCCCGAGCGTGTCTATAGTCGCAGTCAGCTGCTTGATCGGGTCTGGGGTGGCAACGTCTACATCGAAGAGCGCACCGTCGATGTCCATATCCGTCGTCTGCGTAAGGTGCTCGAGCCCGGTGGTTATGATCGTCTGATTCAGACCGTGCGCGGTTCGGGTTACCGCTTCTCAAATAAGGCCGGTTAACACCATGCGAATTCCCAGCGTTGATCCCCTTATCCGGCCTAAGGTGTAATCTTGGCAAACCGATGGGCGGAGGAGATCTGGCGTCTGGTTGCAGTGATCGTTGTGATGCTGCTGCTGGGGCTGTTGACGGGCGAAACGCTCATGCTGCTACTGCTCACTGTGTCGGGTTATCTGGTCTGGCATCTTCGTCACCTGTATCAGCTTGAGAGGTGGTTTAGGCAGGGTGGAAGCAGTGAACCCCCTGAGGGCGATGGCATCTGGGGCGAGCTGTTTAACGATCTACACCGCATGCGTCAGCGAGATCGTCGCAATCGTCGCAAGATGAAGAAGCTCTTCAAACGCTTTCAGGAGACCACCGCAGCGATGCCCGATGCGATGGTGATCACTGCGGAACAGGGCGAGATTGAGTGGTTCAATGCCGCTGCTAAACGACTACTCGGACTGCACAAACGCGATGCCGGTCAGCGTATCGATAATCTGGTGCGCTACCCTTACTTCACCCACTACATGGCCAGTGGCAACTATAGTGAAACGTTGCAGATGGCCTCTCCAGTCGATGCCAGCAAAACGCTGCGCATTCGTGTGGTTCCCTATGCCAAGAATCAGCGCCTACTGGTGGTTCGTGATGTGACCCGCATCCAGCATCTGGAGCAGATGCGGCGTGATTTTGTTGCCAATATGTCGCATGAGCTGCGTACCCCGCTGACGGTAATAAACGGCTATCTCGAGGCGCTCGAGGATAACGAGGTCTGCATGGCCGAGATGGAGCGGCCGATAAACCGCATGCGCGAGCAGTCATCACGAATGCAGTTAATCGTAAATGACCTGCTATTCCTTTCGCGACTGGAGAATGAGCCTGAGAGTGCCACGCAGCAGGCGGTCGATGTGGCGCAGATGCTCGAGGGTATTAAGGATGAAGCGGAGGCGATGAGCGGTGGCCAGCACACGATTAATCTGCATGCTGATCCGACAGTAACGCTTCAGGGTGATCTGGGTGAGCTGCGTAGCGCCTTTACCAATCTGGTGATCAACGCGGTCAAATACACGCCCGAAGGGGGGAAGATTGAGATTGAATGGTTCGGTGACCATGAGGGGGCGCACTTTGAGATTAAGGATGATGGTGTCGGTATCCCGCGCGAATATATCTCACGTCTGACTGAGCGTTTCTATCGTGTCGACATGGGACGTTCGCGCGATAGTGGTGGTACCGGCCTTGGACTGGCGATCGTTAAACATGTCTTGAACCGCCACGCCGCCGACCTGCATATCGAGAGTACCTTCGGTAAGGGGAGTCGCTTTAACTGTGACTTCCCGCTCGAGCGGATATCTCTCAGTGAGAGCTCATAAGCGATTCTGTAACAAAGCCTTCACGGCGGTTTCATAATTCTGTCATCTTTATTGGTCACTATTCGTCTCAGTAATTAACTGATTAGGAGTAGTGCCTTAATGAATTCTCTCAAGACCCTCAATATCGCTGGTGTCGCGCTCTCAGCTGCGTTGTTTGCCGGTAGCGCCCTGGCTGGTGCCAAGGTCGACTCATCCATCCCTGCATATACCAAGGCAAGCGGTGTCTCAGGCAATCTCTCTAGTGTCGGTTCAGACACCCTGGCCAACCTGATGACCCTGTGGGCCGAGGATTACAAACGTGCCTACCCCAGCGTCAACATCCAGATCCAGGCGGCAGGCTCTTCGACTGCGCCACCTGCACTGACTGAGGGAACCTCAAACCTGGGCCCAATGAGCCGCAAAATGAAGAGCAAGGAGCTCGAGGCATTTGAGAAGAAGCACGGCTACAAGCCGACCCCGATCCGCGTTGCAATTGATGCGCTGGCCGTCTACGTGCACAAGGACAACCCCATCAAGGGTCTGACCATTCCTCAGGTCGATGCGATCTTCTCATTCAACCGCAAGTGCGGTGGCGATACTGATATCGCCAAGTGGGGCGATACCGGCCTTACGGGTGCATGGAAGGGTCGAACTGTTCAGCTCTACGGTCGCAACTCCGTATCGGGCACCTACGGCTACTTCAAGAAGAAGGCGCTCTGTAAGGGTGACTTCAAGAGCACCGTGAACGAGCAGCCCGGTTCAGCCTCAGTGGTTCAGTCTATAACCAGCTCTATCAACGGTATCGGTTACTCAGGTATCGGTTACAAGACCTCGGGTGTGCGTGCCGTGCCTCTGACCAAGAAACCCGGCAAGCCCTTCATTGAAGCTACACCAGAGACGGCGGTAGCCGGAACCTATCCGCTGTCACGTTTTCTCTACGTCTACGTCAACAAACACCCCAACAAGCCGGTTAATCCAATCACCCGTGAGTTCATCAAGCTGGTGCTCTCCAAGCAGGGGCAGCAGGTTGTTGTGAAGGATGGCTACATCCCGTTGCCTGCCAGGGTTGTTGAGCAGGAGCTGGCCAAGCTGAACTAAGTTCTGCGTAGTCAGGATCTAATCACCAGGGATGGTGTTAAAAAGCCCCGCTTTGGCGGGGCTTTTTTGTGCGTGGTCGCCGGATCTCACCGTTGTGGGTGAGATCGTTGTGGAAACTGCAATCAATCGAGAAATAAGACCGTAATAAAGGTGTAACAAAATCGTCATATTGAGCGATTAACATGCCGCCATGTCGAAATCACTCCCACATCAAACAGACATTAACTCGCGCGATAACTGGCGACTGTTTAAGGATCGTCTGGCGCGTAATTTCGTCGGATTTGGCGGTATCAGCGTCATTGTCGCGATTCTGCTAATCGCCTTCTATCTGTTTTATGAAGTGGTGCCACTCTTCTATTCCGCCGAGGTTGAAGAGCCGGTTCACTACACTGTTCCCGGTGCCCACCAAAGTGAGATGCGAACCCTTCATCTAGCGGTTGAAGAGCTGAATGAGCAGGGCGTTCGTTACACCGAGCAGGGAGAGGCGCGCTTTTTCAGTGTGGCAGATGGCAAGGCGGGTAAGGTGGTCGATCTGATCCCCAGTGATCGACGTGTTACCGCCTTTAGTGCTGCCGATGAGGCGACCGGGATGGTCCTCTTTGGTCTCGACGACGGTACGGTGGTGGTGGTCAAACACACCTTCCGCATCACCTTCCCCGAGGGCACGAGAACCATCACGCCAAAGATTGAATTCCCGATGGGTGAGGCACCGATTGAGCTTGCACCGAGTGGTGCTGCGTTGAGCCAGGTTGCGATGCATCTGGAGGAGGAGAGCGCTGCATTTGTCGCCACTACCCAACAAGGAGAGATGCTCTTCAAGCTGCTCGAGGCCGAGGAGTCGATGCTAGATGATGAGCTGAGCTGGAGTGGTGAGAGCAGTGAGATGCCGGCGATTGCCGATCCGGTTGACTATCTGCTGATCGATAAGGATCTGCGTATCGTCTATGCGGCCAGTCGCAAGGGTGAGGTCGGCTTCTACGATGTCAGCGATGCCGAGAGTCCACAGCTACTGCAGCAGACCCATGTAGTACCCGCCGGGGAGCAGATCAGTGCGCTGCGTTTCCTAACCGGCAGCATCTCACTACTGGTTGGCAGCAGTAACGGTGCCATCAGCCAGTGGTTCCCGGTGCGTGATGCACAGAACAACCGCGTGCTTACCCAGATTCGCAGCTTCCAGCTGGGCAGTGCACCGGTTGAGGTGATCGCACCGGAGAGTCGTCGTAAGGGCTTTGCTGCTGCCGATTCAACCGGTCGGGTGGGTATCTTCCACACCACTGCTGAGCGCCGTCTGTTGGTGGCCGAGATCACCGATCAACCGATCAGCCGTCTCGCCTTCTCACCACGTGGTAACGCCTTGATAGCGCAGTCAGGTGAACAACTCCATTTTACGGTGGTGCACAACGAGCACCCCGAGATCTCCTGGTCGTCACTGTGGGGTAAGGTCTGGTACGAGAGCTATGAGGAGCCGAAACATATCTGGCAATCCTCTTCGGCGAGTAACGATTTCGAGCCCAAGTTCAGCCTCACCCCGATCTCCTTCGGTACCCTGAAGGCGGCCTTCTACGCAATGATCTTTGCGGTGCCACTGGCGATCTTCGGTGCCGTCTATACCGCCTATTTTATGGCGCCAGGCATGCGCAAGCTGGTCAAGCCGGGTATTGAGATCATGGAGGCACTGCCGACTGTGATCATCGGCTTCCTCGCTGGTCTGTGGCTGGCCCCTGCGATCGAGGAGAGTCTGGCCAGTATTGCGCTGTTTCTGGTGATGATGCCGTTGGGTATCTTTCTCGCCTCCTACCTCTGGAGTCGACTGCCGGCCGCTATTCGTCAGAGTGTGCCTGAGGGTTGGCAGGCGGCTCTGTTGATGCCGGTGGTGATCTTCTGGGCCTGGCTATCCTTTGTCATCGGTGGCTGGATGGAGGTTGCCCTTTTCGGCGGCAGCATGAGCAGCTGGATCGGCAGTGAGCTGGGTATTCCCTTCGATCAACGTAACTCGGTGGTGGTCGGTCTGGCGATGGGCTTTGCCGTAATCCCGACCATATTCTCGATCGCCGAGGATGCGATCTTCAGCGTGCCCAAACACCTCACCTTCGGTTCACTGGCGCTGGGTGCTACACCGTGGCAGACGATGATTCGCGTTGTTATTCTCACCGCCAGCCCCGGTATCTTCTCGGCGGTAATGATCGGCCTCGGTCGTGCCGTGGGCGAGACGATGATCGTACTGATGGCCACCGGTAATACGCCGGTGATGGACTTCAGTATCTTCCAGGGCATGCGTACCCTCTCGGCCAATATTGCGGTGGAGATGCCCGAATCTGAGGTGCACAGCACCCACTACCGGGTGCTGTTCCTCGCCGCGTTGGTGCTGTTCATGTTCACCTTTGTCTTCAACACGATTGCCGAGCTGGTGCGTCAGCGCCTGCGCCGCAAGTACAGCAACCTGTAAGGGGCCGATGCTATGCACTCAACGGGTTCGCATCTTAAAAACTGGTGGAAGAGCGGTGATCCCTGGGTCTGGATGACCGCTGCGGCGGTGGCCGCCAGCATGATTATGGTCGTCGGTCTGCTAATCCTGATCGCAATTCGAGGTCTGGGCCACTACTGGCCAGCATCAATCCATGAGATGGCTTACCAGGAGTCGGATGGTAAGCAGGTGCGAGTGATCGGTGAGGTCGTCGAGATCGAAAGCGTACTGGCGTCCACCGTGCGTGAGACCGGCTATCCGGTCGACACCTCGATTGAGACAGTTGAGCGCTATCTACTCAAGACTGGTAACCGTGATGTTGATGGTTTCGATTTCCGCTGGTTGGTCAGCTCGGGTGTTAGCAGGGATGAGACACCGGCTGATCTGCTGGCGATGGAGCGTCACGAGTGGGGCAACTACTACGGCTATCTGCGCAGTGTGAAGATCGACGGCAAGGCGGTCGAGGCGGAGGGCGAGGCGCTTTGGACGGTGATGCAGGAGCGCATCGAGCATGCCACGGCACTGCATGAGCAGATCAGGGGGATTGAGAAGCACGATAGTGGTGCGATCAACTATGCGCTGGAGCGTCTGCGCCTGAAGCAGCGAGGGCTGGAGCTGGAGGGTAAGTTGACCGATGAGGCGCTTGCTGAAATGAGCGCGGAACGCGCCAAGCTGGATCAGCGCTACGAGGTGTTAAACGAACAGCTTGGCAAGCTCTATGGGCAGGTTGAGCGCGATAGTCTGGTGCTCGAGGAGCGTGGTGGTCAGCAGATCGAGATGAAGGTCTCGACAGTGGTGCGCGCCTACCGTCCGAACGCGATGTCTCTGCTGCAGAAAATCGGCTTCTACTTTACCAAGCTGTGGGAGTTTGTCAGCGATGAGCCGCGCGAGGCGAACACCGAGGGCGGTATCTTCCCGGCGATCTTCGGCACCGTGATGATGGTGATTCTGATGTCGGTGGTGGTGACCCCGTTTGGTGTCATCGCGGCAGTTTACCTGCGTGAATACGCCAAGCAGGGGCCGATGACTCGTACCATCCGAATCGCAGTGAACAACCTCGCCGGTGTTCCTTCCATCGTCTACGGTGTCTTCGGTCTCGGCTTCTTCGTCTACTTCCTCGGTGGCAACATCGACGATCTCTTCTTCCCCGAGGCGCAGCCCGCCCCGACCTTTGGTACCCCCGGTATTTTCTGGGCAGCACTGACCTTGGCGATCCTCACCCTGCCGGTGGTGATTGTGGCGACCGAGGAGGGGCTGTCACGTATCCCACGCTCGATCCGTGAGGGTTCGCTGGCACTTGGTGCGACCAAGGCGGAGACGTTGTGGCGTACGGTACTGCCGATGGCAAGTCCGGCGATGATGACCGGCCTGATCCTGGCGGTGGCGCGCGCCGCCGGTGAGGTGGCACCACTGATGCTGGTCGGTGTGGTCAAGCTGGCGCCGACCCTGCCACTCGATGGCAACTTCCCCTTCCTGCACCTGGAACGCAAATTTATGCATCTTGGTTTCCACATCTACGATGTTGGTTTCCAGAGTCCCAATGTTGAGGCGGCGCGACCGCTGGTCTACGCCACCTCACTGCTGCTGGTGGTGGTCATCATCGCCCTGAATCTTGCGGCGATCGCGATACGTAACCACCTGCGCGAGAAGTATCGTGCGCTGGAGAATTAGTAATGGAGAGTGGTATGAGTAGGACCCACGCAGTCGATATCGGCAATATCGATCAGGCCGGTGTCGAGAAGATGAGTCTCGAGAATGAAGATATCAGCATCGAGGTTAAAGACCTCAAGCTCTTCTACGGTGAGAACCAGGCGCTGCACGGCATCAATCTGCAGGTTCCTCGCAATCGCGTCACCGCCTTCATCGGCCCCTCGGGCTGTGGTAAGTCGACCCTGCTGCGCAGCTTTAACCGCATGAATGATCTGGTCGACGGCTGTCGGATCGAGGGTGAGATCCTGCTCGACGGAAACGATATCTACGCCAAGTCGGTCGAGGTCTCGAGCCTGCGTCGTCGTGTCGGCATGGTGTTCCAGAAGCCCAACCCCTTCCCCAAGTCGATCTATGAGAACGTCGCCTATGGGCTGCGCCTGATGGGTGAGAAGAATCGCCGCGTGCTCGACGAGACGGTGGAGAAGGCACTCAAGGGTGCGGCGCTGTGGGGCGAGGTGAAGGATCGGCTGCAGGATAACGCGCTTGGCCTCTCTGGCGGTCAGCAGCAGCGTCTGGTCATCGCCCGTGCCATCGCCATCGAACCTGAGGTGCTGCTGCTCGATGAGCCCGCCTCGGCTCTCGATCCGATCTCGACGCTGAAGATTGAGGAGCTGATCTACGAGCTCAAGGATCGTTATACGATCTTGATCGTTACCCACAATATGCAGCAGGCGGCACGTGTCTCTGACTACACGGCCTTTATGTATATGGGGGAGTTGATCGAGTACGGCAGCACCAATACGCTGTTTACCAATCCGGGCAAGAAGAAGACTGAAGACTACATCACGGGTCGTTACGGCTGAGGGAGGGAACGGCAATGGCAAAGAATAGTTCAGGAATGGGTCAACATATCTCGCAGCAGTTTAACGATGAGCTGGAGGATGTGCGTAACCGCGTGCTCAACATGGGCGGTCTGGTCGAGCAGCAGGTTGGTGATGCAATAAAGGCCCTCGATGAGGGCGATACCGGACTCGCTGATCTGGTCATCAAGCGTGATGTGAACGTCAATGCGATGGAGGTGGGGCTTGATGAGGAGTGCAGTACGATCCTTGCCCGCCGTCAGCCTGCGGCATCGGATCTGCGCCTGATCGTGGCGGTGATTAAGACCATCACCGATCTGGAACGTATCGGTGATCAGGCCGAGCGTATTGCCCGCATGTCGATCCAGCTGACCGAGGCCGATAAGAGTCTGACCAAACATGTTGATCTGGTGCATATGGGTACCAAGGTGCGGCAGATGCTACACGAGGCACTCGACTCCTTTGCCCGAATGGATGTTGAGGCCGCCATCGAGGTGGCCAAACAGGATGTGCGTATCGACAAGGAGTATGAGGCGATCACCCGTCAGCTGATTACCTTCATGATGGAAGATCCACGCGATATTACCGTCTCTCTCGATCTGCTCTGGTCGGCACGTGCGCTGGAGCGCGTCGGTGACCACGCCCGCAACATCTGCGAGTACGTGATCTATCTGGTCAAGGGCAAGGATGTGCGCCACATCAGTCTGGAGCAGATGGAGGAGGAGGCGCGTAGCGAGCACTGATCTCTCCGCTTTGTTTGCAGAGTGCGGATCAGTGATGCCCCGGTTTTATGGTGCTATTAAGCGGCCCAGATTCAGTGGAATTAAGAATCGATCCAGATCACTTGCGGCCCGTGACCTCAGGTGTGCAAAACGCTACAGTAGCGGCTCCGTAGAGTTTGAGAATGTAGCTGACCGTGGCAGAGAAAGAGAACGCACACAGCACCGAATCGATGGCTGCCATCGATCTCGGCTCCAACAGTTTCCATATGATCGTCGCCCGCCTCCGCGAGGGTGAACTGGTCGTCATCGACAAACTTCGTGAAATGGTGCGCCTCGCCGAGGGGCTCGACGATCAACGTAATCTTGATCGTGCGGTCGCTGATCGTGCGCTCGCCTGCCTCTCCCGCTTCGGTCAGCGCCTCAAGGATCTCTCCCCCGAACATGTACGCATAGTCGGCACCAACACCCTGCGTAGCGCCCGTGAGAGCGCCGCCTTCCTTGAAGAAGCGAATGGTGTGCTCGGCCACCCGATCGAGATCATCTCCGGTGTTGAGGAGGCACGCCTGATCTACCTCGGTGTCTCTCACAGTATGCCGAGTGATGCCAAGCGGCGTCTGGTGATGGATATCGGCGGTGGTAGTACCGAGCTGATTATCGGTGAGAGTTTTGAACCACTGCATCTCGAGAGTCTCTACATGGGCTGCGTCAGTATGAGCCGCGGCTGGTTCGCCGATGGTCGAATTACCGCACAGCGCATTCTCAATGCCGAGGTGACAGCGATGATGGAGCTCGAACCCCACGTCTCACGTTTCCGCCAGCTCGGCTGGGAGGAAGCGGTGGGTGCCTCCGGTTCGATCAAATCGATTGCCAAGGTAGTGCAGGGTGAAGGGCTGAGCGATGACGGTATTACCCTCAAGGCGCTCGATAAGCTCATCGATATGACTCTCGAGGCGGGTCATATCGATGAGCTGGAACTCTCCGGGCTGGCACCCGAGCGACTACCGGTATTCATGGGTGGGCTGACGATTCTGCGTGCCACCTTCCGCACCCTCGGTATCAAGCGTATGTATCCCTCCTCGGGCGCACTGCGCGAAGGGCTGCTCTACGACATGCAGGGGCGCAGTAGCCACGAGGATGTGCGTGAGCGCACCGTGCAGAATCTGATGCAGCGCTTCGGTGCCGATGTTGAACAGGCGGCACGTGTTGATCTGCTCTCTGAGCAGCTACTCGATAACGTTGCCGCTGCCTGGAAGCTCAAGAACAGCAGTTATCGACAGCTGCTGAGTTGGGCGGCACATCTGCACGAGATCGGACTCGATCTGGCGCATAACCAGTACCATAAACACGGCGCCTACATCCTCGAGCACGCCGATATGCCCGGTTTCTCTCATCAGAACCAGTTGCAGCTCTCGGTGCTGGTACGAGCACACCGGCGCAAAATACCCTCGACCCTGTTCAAACCGTTCCCCACCAAACGGGCCAACAAGCTGACACGGCTGGCGATATTGCTACGCGTGTCGGTACTACTGCACCGAAGTAGAGGCGATCAGAAACTGCCTGAGATCGGTGTGAAAACGGGCGATGAGAACACCTTGATACTCACTTTTCCTGAGGGTTGGCTCGAACGCCATCCACTGACCAGTGCCGATCTCAAACAGGAGTGCAGTTACCTGAAGCAGGTCGGCGCCACGCTCCGTTTCGAATAGTGGTTGTCAGATGATCTGCAGTGGGAAATTCTCCTGCTGTTGGGGTGGATTGAAGACCCGACTGCCATGCTAGGATGCATCGACACAAAAAGGGATTAACACCTTGGCACTACGCTCCATCCTTCTTATTCATCTGCTTACCGCTGGGGTCGTCTGGCTGATCTGGCTCGGTCTCAATGGCGGCCTCGACGCCTTTGCGTTGGTGATGAATAACTGGCAGGTGGCGCTGACCATGGTGTTCGGTTCGTTTATCGCCGGTGCTACCAGCGAGGGTGGTGGGGCGATCGCCTTTCCCGTCTTTACCAAGCTGCTGCAGATCGCACCGATGGATGCCAAGGTCTTCTCGCTGGCGATTCAGAGTGTTGGTATGACGGCCGCCTCGGTGGTGATCATCGCCATGGGGGTACGGGTCGATTGGCGCGTGATCCGCTGGGCCGGACTGGGCGGTGTGCCCGGTATTCTGCTCGGTGCAGGCTGGCTGGCACCCGATCTCTCACCGCCTGTGCTGAAGATGAGTTTTACCTTCCTGGTCAGCAGCTTTGCCATCACCCTCTTCATGTTTAACCGAGGTATTCGCCTGACCCATCTCTCTTTGCCGCAGACCGGACAGAATGAGCAGTGGATTATCGCGCTGGCCGGTTTCATCGGCGGGGTGATGTCGGGACTGGTGGGTAACGGTATCGATATCATCACCTTCTCGGTGATGGTGCTGCTGTTCCACATGAGTGAGAAGGTAGCCACTCCCACCTCGGTAATCCTGATGGCCTTTAACTCGATGGTTGGTTTTCTCTTCCATCTCGGTTTTACCGATGCCTTCACGCCTCAGGTGCAGTCGTGGTGGCTGGCGGCAATTCCGGTGGTAGTCATTGGCGCACCGCTCGGTGCCATCGTCTGTAGTCGGCTCGACCGTCATGCCATTGCACGGTTTCTGATCTTTCTGATCGCCATCGAACTCGTTACATCGCTCTGGCTGATACCGCTTAGCCGTGATGTTTTATGGGTCAGCCTCTCGGTCGGCGGTGGGTTCGCCTTGCTCTATTTGATGATGTATCGTGAAAAACGCTATCGGCCGGAAGAGTCGTAGCACGAGAATTCTACGTATTCAAAACACTGTTTTTCCAGTATAGATGGGGATGATCGATATGAATGAACGCATCGACGACATAACAATAGTGGGCGGCGGTGCTGCCGGGTGGTTGATGGCGCTCTCGCTGGTGACGATGCTCAACAAGGGTGAGTCGAAGGTGAAGGTGACGCTGATCGAGTCGCCCAATATTCCGACCATCGGAGTCGGTGAGGGAACGGTGACCGGCTTCCCGCGTCTGCTGCGCCAGCTCGGTATCAAGGAGCGCGACTTCCTGCGCCGCTCCGATGCAACCTACAAGTGTGCTGGAAAGTTTGTCGGCTGGAGTGTCGATAAACAGGGCAATGATCGCAGCTTCTACAACCCGTTTAACAATGGCGGTTACATTAACGGTTTTGAGAGCAGCTACTACTATCACAAATTTGGCCCGCACGGTGATGCCAAGAGCTACGTCGATAACGTGCTACCCACCCAGATGATGGTAGAGAACGCGCTGGGTCCGAAGGAGATCGGCCAGGGCGACTACGACAGTGTCATGCCCTACACCTACCATCTGCATGCCCACGCCTTCTCCAAACAGATGGCGCACATCGCGCAGAAGCGTGGCGTGGTCCATATCCTTGACGATTTTGTCGATGCCGATCTCGATGAGAAGGGGTGGATCACTGCGCTCAATCTCAAAGAGAAGGGAAAGGTGCCGGTCAAGCTGGTGATCGACTGCACCGGCTTCAAGGGGCTGATCCTGCAGCAGATCATGAAGGAGCCCTACCAGGAGTTTGGCAACCATCTGCTCTGCGATCGGGCAATTCCGGTCCCCCATCCGCATCGCGATATCGAAAAGATGCGACCCTGCACCACCGCCACGGCAAAGAGTGCCGGCTGGATCTTCGACGTGCCGATCTATAGCCGTATGGGTAGCGGCTATGTCTACTCAAGCCAGTTCAAGTCTGAGGATGAGGCGCTACATGAGCTGTTGACCCATATTAATGATCCTGAGCTGAAGGATGTCACGCCGCAGGTGATCAAGATGAAGGTCGGGCGGGTGCGCAACACCTGGGTGAAGAACTGTATCGCCACCGGTCTAGCGGCCGGATTTGTCGAACCGCTGGAGGCCTCGGCGATCTACACCATCGAGATGACAGCGCGCATGCTGATCACCTACTTCCCGGAGAAGGGTATTACCGATCCGATCATCAACCGTTTCAACCAGGTGATGAATCGTATGTATGACGAGATCCTCAACTTCATCGTCATGACCTACTACACCTCTAACCGCCCCGAACCGTTCTGGCAGGCGGCGCGCAACGATATCGATATCCCACCGCTGCTGCAGGAGAATCTGGAACTGTGGAAGGAGTTTATGCCCTCAGCCCACGATGTGGAGGGCAAGTTCCTCTTCGACCATTGGGACTACATCTCGCTGCTCAATGGGCAGGGCTATTTTGAGGGGGTGCAGTTCCCGACCGAGAAGTACCTGGCCAAGCCCGACTGGGTGAAGTACTCGCAGAAGATGGCCGAGACCAAGCGTCAACTGCGCCGACACCTCCCCTCACACTACGAGCTGCTCAAGCATATGCATGGCGGTTAATTATTATTTCAAGGATGAAGTATGTTCAAAATCGGTGAAACGTATATCCGTCGCACGCTGACCGCCATGGATAGCGAAGCGAAGGCGGTTAGTCCGCGATAGTCGACGCCGTCTGCCTATTCGTAGTTGAGAGCGGGAGCGAACGACGAAGAATTCCGCAAAAATAGCGACTCCCCGAGTGATATTCACGGTATCTATAAGGGGCAACAGTATGGTGGAATCTCCACGCCCGCTGAATTTCCATATGTCTTTATTTTTACCAGTGAAGCAGGTGAAGCATACGGTTATAACGATGGTTATGGAGCAGATGACACCTTTTGGTATACCGGAGAAGGCCAAGAGGGTGATATGAGGATGTCTAATGGCAATCGCGCTATTAGAGAACATAAAAATACTAACAAGCGTGTCTTGCTATTCGAGTCTGTAGAGTCTGGAGCCGTGCGCTATGTAGGGAATTGTGAATACATTACCCATCACATTGAAGAACGACCAGATAAAAATGGTGATTTGCGTAATGCAATTATCTTTCATCTTGATGTTGAGTCGTTTTCGAATGTCGAAATTCAAGAGCCCACAGAGGGCTATGATAGTGAACAGAAACCGACGCTGACCGCCATGGATAGCGAAGCGAAGGCGGTTAGTCCGCGATAGTCGACGCCGTCTGCCTATTCGTAGTTGAGAGCGGGAGCGAACGACG
>NZ_MPRL01000045.1:0-22244 GCF_002020875.1 Solemya pervernicosa gill symbiont
TCGTCGTTCGCTCGCGCTCTCAACTACGAATAGGCAGACGGCGTCGACTATCGCGGACTAACCGCCTTCGCTTCGCTATCCATGGCGGTCAGCGTTGGTTAATTCAGCTGTACGCTCTCCAACAATAATGTCCACACCATAGTATTTGGTCAAACCTTCCAGACGCGAAGCGAGGTTTACCGAATCACCCAACACAGTATAGGCACGACGATACTCAGACCCCATATCACCAACACTCATGGCTCCTGTATTTATTCCAACGCCAATATCGAAGCGAGGCAGTCCATCTTTTTCGTTTTGATCTGCCATGATCTTTGCCTCAGAGATCATTCCATAGGCAGCCAACACCGAGTTTCTGGCATGTTCTTTATCATCAATTGGCGCACCCCAAAATGCCATAATCATATCGCCGACATACTTATCGATAGTTCCACGATTGTCGAAAATAATACGCGTCATGGGCGTAAAGAAGTGATTCAGGAATGTTCGCAAATCGTGTGCATGTAAACTCTCTGAAATGGTTGTAAAGCCACGGATATCTGCAAAAAGCACTGACAGCTCTTTCGTCTTACCATCCAATGAAAAGCCGTCATCTCCTCCCTCACTCATCTCATGAACAAGTTGCGGTGGAATATATTGACTGAATATCCCCTTAATTCTCCTCTCACGCCTGACACTTTTAAAATGACTATTAAAACCGTTAAATACAGCCAACATCAGAACCAAAAGGATCTGCGGCGCAAGATTAAGCACCAAATGCTCCGCGGACCATAACCAGAAGTTTGAAAATATCAGCAATACCAACACAACCATTGCCGTAACGATCTGCTTTCCAGCAGCAAAGAACGGTAAAGTAAGTGTGAGAAACAGCCCCGTCACAACAAGTACAACCAAATTTACCGCGTTGACCCAGGGCGGTTCACTATAGAGATTGTCATTGAGTATTCCGGAAATCATATTTGCGTGAATCTCAACACCTGGCATGTTCGCTTCAAGGGGCGAATTCCTAAGATCAAGTATGCCCTGCGCCGACGCCCCAATAAGAACTACGGCCTCTTCTAAATCTGCACTTGAGAATGAGCCCTCAAGTAGATGGTGAGCTGACAGATAGGGAAACGTATTTGTTCGACCATGGTAGGGAATAATCATGCGCCCCTTACTATCAGCAGGTATTCGAATACCGCCAATTTCAATACTATCCACTGACAGAGACTCACCAATCTCTGATGAATTTATTTGATACTCATCAAGCATGAAACGGCGAACTGATTCGAGCGCCAGTGATGGATAGAGTTGTTTTTTGAAGATCGAGACAAGTGGTGCCCGTCGAATAATGCCGTCCGAATCCGGCGTAAGACCGAGTGAAAAGAACCCGCCTCCTGACGATGCAGCCTGTAGTAATCCTATGTTTGCCGAATATCCTCTCGGTGACATCAAAGCGCTCATACGCTCAACAGACAGATCTGTTACTATGGGCGATGGAAGAACTCCATTATGGTTACTTTCATCGTTATTAAATGCATAACCAAGAACAACTTCACCGTGAGACAGCGCTTCGGCAAGCACACGGTTATTATCGAAAAGATCTATCCGCTCTAGGAGCCTATCTCGGGTCTGCGGATCATCGAGATGACTTTTGTTGAGCTTATCGATGACAACAGTCGCACTATTTCGCTCAGCTTCAGCAAAAACCACATCAAAAGCTACAACAGCGGCTCCCAACTCGAAGCAGCGATCTACTATCTTAGCTATCACATCTCTCGGCCACGGCCACTGCCCTATTGATGCGAGGCTCTCTTCACTGATATCAACAATAACTACTGGCAGAGCTGGCTCAGAGCTCTGCAGCATCGATGAGAGACGAATGTCATAAATCATGAGTTCTAACCGCTCTAAAAGCGGTGTTATATAGGGTGCCCGATAAACGGTGCTGACTGCCATAGAGAGCGTCAGCATTAGGCTAAGGAGAATGGGGATTAAGTAGCGATTGTTTTTCATAATAGTGAAGAGCCGCTGAGTGCGCAGAGAAAAATCAGGCGCCGATCAGCCATAAACATCGAATTTCCTTGCAAATCGAAATCCCGAGAAGAATTGAATCCGCCTTTGATTTCACTACATAGCTTCTGAAAAAGTTTTTGATAACGCAGCTTCTTGATAATGCTACACAGTTACACCACCACACCTATGCACCGAGACACAACCACCCTGCATAACCTCGCCAATCGTCCACATACAAAGCTCGAGCGTAAACAAGCGCCCTGCCCCTAACCGCATCCATCGCCAAACTGCACACAGGCTAACCACAAGGGGACGAGATTGAGCATGACATCGCGCACTACCTACCAACTGGTGATCCTATCAGCTCATCACCCGAGAACTGCCAACCTGCATCCCGCAATCTATCCGCAGCGACAATCCCATACTTTGCATCGACCTGATCAAAGTTCTGATAGATATAATCAACCAGTTTCTCAGCATGCGCTGAGCGGAGATGTTTCGCACTCCAGGTGGTGATGTTATAGCTACGATAAAAGGGATAACGATGCCCAATTAGAGCGGCATCATCACTCGGTTTTACGCCATCAATCATCAACGCCTTAACCCCCCGCTTGCCACCATAGAGCGAGGCCATCCATAACGACTCATATCCCAGAGCATTTATCTGCCTACTGGTGATTTCAACCATATCTGCGATGGTGCTGATCTCGCGCGTCACAGGACTGAACATATCCTCATTATCCAGAATCAGCCTCCAGTGTCCCGGGCGGTTTTTACAGTGCAATCTGGCTATCGTCTTGATCGGCTGATTAAACGACGGCTTGATATTGCTCCACGAGCCAATACTACCACTGTAGATATCACGTGCTTGTTTGAGCGTGACATCTGCCACCGGATTGTCTGTATGCACAATCAACGCAACCGCCGCTATTCCAAGCGTGTGATAAGTAAGCCCTGGTAGGCGATCTATCTCACCGGCAGGACAGCAGAACCCACCTATATCGACCCTCTTGTCGAGAAGCGAACCCGCCGAGATACCACAGGTGCCATCCGCAACAGCAATGCGCAGAGCATGGCTTTTTGCATAACGCTCAATCAGCGGCGTTAATGCTGGGTAGAGATGTTGGTCTAGCGTGATGGCCAGATCGATATCCTTCGGCATCTTTTTATACTGTATCGGCTGCTGCTCCCACCCCACCGGCATCTTTTCAACATGCAAATGATCACTAAATTCCCGCGAACCCGCTTTGGCAACGACTGCTGAGCTCGCCAGTGAAAACAGCACCATTACAAACAGCACTATATTGGTGCGCCATTCCAATCTCATACTCCGCACTCCTGATTCATTAAGGGCATAAAACCGGCACCTAATTAGGTACCCTCTAATATATGGAACTCAGGCCGGTAGACCGTATCGAACTCAAAAGGTATGGCATATACCTCTCCATTCGATTCGATCACCACCGTAACGCGCCATCGCATCTTCTGCTTACTGCAGACCGATAGCGACGCCCCACCGCTAAAGCTCAACCCATCTACCGATACCAACGGGTACTGTATCGTACCCATATCAACGTCAACACCGGTAAAGACTACCGCGACGGAGTCTGCACTAAATCCCATCAGGTTAACTGTGATCTCCAACGGCTTAAGCTGGGGAATTCCCAGAGGTAGAATCGCTAGCTCAATGATCTCACCATTCGCCGCAACAGCCTTACACGGTGCTGCCCTCAGGTCACATCGATTATTAACACTGAACTCACCAATACCGCCATGAGAATGATAGCCAAGAACCATCAATACCAACATTGCGGAGGCACCATAAAAGAACCATCGCTGTCCCAGCATTTTCGGTAACACGATTTAACTCTCCTCCCTGAATACGTTATGCATGGTCATTACCTGCCACTGCTCACCACACTCACCTCTGCCACTTTGCCCAACAACACCTTCTGTTACTATTATCGCTACAGTAACGACTAGCGGAACCACAAAACAACTCCATGTTGCGACGCTTCTTCAACACCAAATACTTTCCAGTATCGGTAGGCCTCTTTATCACACTGCTCGCCTGCTGGATGCAGATTACGCGCGTAGAACCGTTCCACTCCCTGCAAAAACGCATGGAGCTGATCGGCTACGACCTGATACTGCGCAAGACGGTCCACAATCAAGTCGCACCTGACCAGCGCGTCATCATTGTCGATATCGATGAAAAGAGTCTGAAACGCATCGGCCGCTGGCCGTGGCCAAGGAACATGCTCGCCACCATGACCCAAAAGCTCTTTGAGCAGGGCACCGTCATTGTCGGATATGACCAGGTCTTCGCCGATGCCGAAGAAAATATCGCCCGGCAACTATATACAGCGCTCGAGTCACTCGACCTTGGTGACGCCAAGAGCCGTTCGTTGTTGACCGATGTTGAAAAGATCTTCAATCATGACGAACAACTCGCTGCGACTATCGGCCAGGGCGATAGCGTACTCGGCTTCATGTTCAACTACTCCGATGTCGAGTCAGCGCGTCCAGCGCCACCACCAGCCCCCTTCAAAATCTCAGTCGCGCCGAGCATGACCAGCATCATCGAGATGCCGAACTACATCACCAATATCGAATCACTGGAACAGAACGCCATCGGTCACGGATTTCTGACCACCTTCCCCGATGATGACGGCATCATTCGACGCACTCCGTTATTACTGCGTTATGGCGAGCAGATCTACCCTTCACTCGCACTAGAGGTGGTGCGTAGCTTTCTGTTGCTAGACGATTACTCTATTCACGTCGAAGAGATCGGTGATCGTTACGCCGTAGAGAGCATCCTACTCGGCGACAAGCGCATCCCAACCTCAGATACCGGACAGGTAGTCGTCCCCTTCCGAGGACCATCAGGAAGCTACCGCTACGTCTCGGCCAGCGACGTGATCGAGGGGCTAACACCACCCGGATTATTCGCCAATTCTATTGTTCTGGTCGGAACCACCGCACAAGGTCTTAACGATCTTGTTCCTACGCCCGTAGAGAGCGTTTTTCCTGGCGTTGAGATTCACGCCAATATTATCAGCGCCATACTCGACAACTCCTTTCTCAACGTACCCGCCTGGGCGGAGGGCGCCAATCTGGTCATCCTGTTGATCACCGGTCTGGTACTCGCACTACTACTGCCCTTTCTCAGCCCTGTGATGCTGCTGCTCAGCTCGGTTCTCGTAGCGTTGATCGACTTCAACCTGGTCAGCTGGCTCTGGAGCAGTCACGGATACATCCTAAACTTCGCCAGCCCGATCATCCTGACCCTGATGCTGGCGATACCCAACATGCTCTACGGCCTGCTCAACGAATCGCAGCGGCGCAAAGAGCTGAAATCGATTTTCGGTCAATACATACCTCCACAGCTGGTAGAGGAGATGAGCAAGAACAACGCCACCGACTTCGGTTTTGAGGGTGAGAGTCGTGTGATGACGGTACTGTTTGCCGATATTCGCAGCTTCACCACCATCTCCGAATCTCTCAGCCCATCAGAGCTAAAGCACCTGCTCAACCTCTTTTTCACCGATATGACCCGCATCATTTTCGAGAACAAGGGCACCATCGATAAGTATGTCGGCGATATGATCATGGCCTTCTGGGGGGCGCCAATCGACGATCCTAACCACCGTCACCACGCCATCCTCGCCGCACTGGAGATGCTTAAGGAGACTGAAAGGCTGAAGCAGAGCTTCAAGGAGCAGGGATTACCGGAAATCAATATCGGCATCGGCCTCAACACCGGCACCATGAGTGTCGGCGACATGGGCTCGACCTTTCGTCGCTCCTATACCGTGCTAGGCGATGCGGTCAATCTGGGGTCTCGCCTGGAGGGACAGACCAAGAGTTACGGCGTTGGTTTGATTGTTGGCGAGACAACCCACGCCGAGCAGACCGACATCCTATTTCGCCGCCTCGATCTGGTACAGGTGAAGGGCAAGACCGAACCGGTGCACATCTTCGAACCGATCTGTCTTCGTGATGAGGCGGATGAAGCACTATTCAAAGAGATTGAGATTAATGAACAGGCCATCACCCTCTTTCAGAGCGGCGAACTTAAGGAGTCTCTGGCGCTCTACCATAGCCTCGCAGGGAGCCACCCCGAGATCATGGTCTACCGCATCTATATTGGTCGTATTAATGAGATCCTGGAAAGCAACACGCCGCTCGATGATTGGAGCGGCGTGCACGTATTAACAACCAAGTAACTCCCTTTCGGGAGAGTGGAGCTTAGTCCGGTGTAGCGCTGATCTTGTGAATGGTCAGATCGGCACCCTCATACTCCTCCTCCTGAGAGAGGCGCAGACCAACAATCTTCTTCAGTCCGCCATAGACCACAAAGCCTCCTACCAGCGCGATCGAAAGACCGAGCACGGTTCCAGCCAACTGCGCCATGAAGGTCACTCCACCCATACCGCCCAACGCCTCAAGACCGAAGATACCGGCTGCGATACCACCCCAGGCACCACAGAGACCATGCAGCGGCCAGACACCCAGTACGTCATCGATCTTCCAGCGATTCTGGGTCAGGGTGAAGGTCCAGACAAACAGGCCACCAGCGATCAGACCGGTAATCAGCGCCCCCATAGGGTGCATCAGATCGGACCCGGCACAGACAGCAACCAGGCCAGCAAGCGGACCATTGTGGACAAAACCCGGGTCATTCTTTCCAAAGAAGAGTGCGGCGAGAATACCGCCAACCATTGCCATCAGCGAGTTAACCGCCACCAGACCAGAGATGCCCTCAACCGCCTGTGCTGACATCACGTTAAAGCCGAACCAACCGACAGTCAGGATCCATGCACCGAGTGCGAGAAAGGGAATACTGCTCGGCGGATGCGCATACATCTCACCATTTTTACCGTAACGACCCTGTCGGTGACCAAGCATCACTACCGCACCCAGCGCCAGCCAACCCCCCATGCCGTGAACAACCACCGAACCAGCAAAGTCATGGAACTGAGCGCCAAAGGTCGCCTCAATCCATGCCTGTACACCGTAGTTACCGTTCCAGGTGATGCCCTCGAAGAAGGGGTAGATCAACGCGACCAGAACGAAGGTCGCAGCCAGCTGCGGATTGAACTTGGCGCGCTCGGCGATACCACCAGAGATAATGGCTGGAATCGCCGCAGCAAAGGTGAGCAGGAAGAAGAACTTCACCAACTCATAACCATTTTTCTCTGAGAGCACCGGGGCTGCGTCGAAGAAGCTCATACCGTAGGCGACGCTATAACCAATAAAGAAGTAGGCGATGGTGGAGACGGCGAAATCAGCGATGATCTTCACCAGCGCATTGACCTGATTCTTACTGCGCACGGTTCCGACCTCAAGAAAGGCAAATCCGGCATGCATCGCCAGCACCATAATCGCGCCTAACAGTACAAAAAGAACATCACTTCCAGCTTGCAGACCGCTCATACTTCTAAATCCCCTTCATTACAGTGTGGTGTTGACTTAATGAGGTGCAGAGAATGCATAAACCATGCCCAACAATGGAGCACTTAATAATCAACGAGTTAGACACGAATTAGCAAAACCCTCCTGCAGACTCGCACCACATCTGTGCGCGCACCAACAAAAACGCACAGCAAACGAGCACAAAAAAGGGGCGTGCTATAAAAAAAGAACCGGTGCAGTGCACCGGTCAAATGGATCTCAGGAGACAAATTAAAGAAGCTACGGTTAAAGAGTAGTCCTGCTCGCACACTCCAACCGAGACCTGTTCGATAGTTCTGGTGGAACCAGTTCACAGTTCCTAATAAGCGACTCATTAACCCATCGGTTTTTATCAACTTTTCCCTACGAAACAGGCAATTAAAAACCTTACCATTTGTCCCGTAGGGGGGTTATGATTGAATCATTATAAATACTACATATATCGGGGATTCTGTTTTGCGAATAGCGCTACTAGAGGACGATGTAGAGCTGGCCAACATGATGCAGCTGTGGCTGGAGGCCGAGGGGCACGAGTGTAGTAGCTTCGAGACCGGACAGAACTATACGCGCGCACTTGGGCGCGAAAGTTATGACCTGCTCATTATCGACTGGATGCTTCCGGACACGAGCGGTGATGAGGTGCTCGGCTGGGTGCGTGAACATATCGACTGGCCGATCCCGGTCCTCTTTGTCACGCAACGCGACAGTAAAGAAGATATCGTCAAGGCACTGGAGATCGGTGCCGACGACTACATGATAAAACCGGTCAATCGCATGGAGATGATGGCCCGCGTTAATGCACTAGGTCGTCGTGCACAGGTCAATCAGGAGAAGAAAGGCACTCTCGAAGCCGACCCTTATATGATCGATTTCGGTTCACGTCGCATCGCCGTTGCCGGTAAATCGGTCGAAATGACGCAAAAAGAGTTCGATCTCGCCAGCTTCCTGTTCCGCAATGTCGGTCGTGTTATCTCACGTGGTCACATTCTCGAGAGCGTCTGGGGTCAGTCGGCGCAGATCACCACCCGCACCGTCGACACTCACATCAGCCGTATTCGCAACAAGCTCCACCTCTCCCCCGAGAACGGCTGGAAGCTGACCGCGATCTACCAGCACGGCTACCGCCTCGAACGTATCGAATAAACCCACCACCTGTCAGGTTTCGCTGCGGTGGAGAAGCCGCACGGATTCCGGCAGACTCTGCGCTCTTTCTGAGCCGAACTGAGCACCACATCGATGGAAAATGTTCTATTCCAAATGGCCGCACTAATCCTCTGCGGCGTCGCCTGGCGTGTGGTACGGCCACTCGACCTCGATGCCGACAGTGCCCGCCGCACCCTCACCGGCCTGGTCTATGTACTGCTACTCCCAGCATTAGTCATTCGTGTTCTATGGCAGGCGCCACTCGGCATCGAGGCAGTACAGATCGCGATTATTGCCGCAGCCACCGTCGTTGTCGGCCTGCTCCTCTCCTGGAGTATCTGCCGTCTCTGCTCAACGCCTAAGCCGGTTGCTGGCGCTCTACTGCTTGCCGCCGCCTTTCCTAACGCCACCTATATGGGCCTCCCGGTACTCACCGAAACCCTCGGTGAATGGGCCAGCCGTATCGCTATCCAGTACGATCTTTTCGCCTGCACACCACTACTACTCACCGTCGGCATCCTGATCGCACGCCGCCACGGCGAGAACACCAGCAACGAGTCGATGTTACGTACGCTGCTTACGGTTCCTCCACTCTGGGCTGCAGCGGCAGCCGTGACGCTAAACCTCGGCAGCGTCCCCTTCCCCGCCTGGCTGGAACATCTGCTTAATACCATGGGCATGGCGGTCATTCCGCTGATGCTGATCGCACTCGGTATGGGACTGCGCTGGGATACCTGGCGTCCGGCGATGTTACCGAAGTTGATTCCAATACTGCTGATCCAGCTACTGATACAACCGCTGCTGGCACTATGGCTTGCCGATCTGCAGGGCCTGCAGGGTGAGGTCAAAATGGCCATCGTTCTTGAAGCGGCGATGCCAAGCATGGTGCTCGGCATCGTGCTTGCTGATCGCTACAAGCTCGACACCGGGCTCTACGCAGCTGCGGTGACACTCTCCACCGCCGTCAGCCTGGTCACCCTACCGCTATGGTTCAGCTGGCTCGCCTAACGACGATTCGGCCAACAACATAAATACAACAACGACAATAATGAGAAAAATAACGTGATTCCAGAACAGATCCTAAACAGCTCACTGCCCGAGCTACTCCGTTCCACCACCACCCGCCTTGCCAATGAGCAGGCCATCATCAACGGCGAAAACCAGATCAGCTTCTCTGAGTTCGAGCAGCGCAGCAATAACGTCGCCGCCTGGCTACAATCACAGGGGGTAAGCAATGGTGAACGCATCGCCCTCTACTGCCCCAACTCCATCGAATTCGCCCTCGCCTACTTCGGCATCATCAAAGCGGGCGCAACCGTCGTACCACTCAATCTGCTGCTCAATCCACAGGAGCTCGCCTTTATCCTCAACAATGCCGATGTGGGCCGCATGATCTACCACGTTGCAATGAGCGATCAGGTGAGCGCGATTAATGAACACTACAGCGGCATTGAACAGGCCGTACTGATCGGCGCAGATAGCGAACAGACCATCAACTGGAACAATCTTGTTGATCACCCAGAACCGTTATCTGAGATCAGTTTCAATCCCGCAGACGACGTTGCGGTCATCCTCTACACCTCAGGCACCACGGGCCAGCCGAAGGGAGCAATGCTGACCCATCGCAATCTCGCCGCCGACACCTGGGGGGTAAAGCAGTTTCTACAGCTCAAATCGGGGCGTGATCGACTACTGGTGGTATTACCGATGTTCCACGCCTTCGCCGCCACCGTCGGCATGCTCACCCCACTACTGCACGGACTCAGCTTCATCCCCGTACCCCGCTTTGAGCACGAACTGATCGCCAATGCGATTGCCGATAACGGCGCGACGATCTTCCTCGGCGTGCCGAGTATGTACAACGTGCTGCTGCGCCTCTCTGACGAGGCGGCTGGAAAACTCGATTCGCTACGCTACTGTGTCTCCGGCGGTGCCGCGATGCCGGTCGAAATCATGCGTCAGTTTGAGGAGAAGTTTGGCAAGCTGATCTACGAAGGCGATGGCCCGACCGAGTGCTCGCCGGTCACCTGCGTTAACCCTATCGGTGGTGTACGAAAAATCGCCTCGGTTGGCCTACCGATCCCCGGCGTAGAGATGAAAATTCTCGATGACGATGGCAACGAACCGGCCAAGGGCGAGGTGGGCGAGATCTGCGTACGTGGACCGACCATCATGAAGGGCTACTGGCGTCTTGAGGCAGAGACCTACGAGAGCTTCTTTGAGGATTGGTTCCGTACCGGTGACCTCGGTACAGAGGATGAGGATGGCTACTTCTTTATCGTCGACCGCAAAAAAGACATGATCATCGTCAACGGCATGAACGTCTACCCACGCATGGTCGAGGAGGTACTCTACCGCTATGAGCCGATCCGTGAGGCGGCCGTAGTTGGCGAGGCCAATGAGCTTCACGGTGAGGTTGCGGTCGCTTATGTCTCTCTCAATGAAAGCGTCGGAGAGATCAGCTCGGCCGACGTGCGCAGTTTCTGCCGTGAGCAGCTTGGCAACCATCAGGTGCCACGCAAGGTCTTCTTCCTTGATGAACTACCCAAAAATGCCGCCGGTAAGATTTTGAAACGCGAACTGCGGAACCAGGGAGAGCTGGAGCGGGGCATTGATAGCCGTTGTGAATCGGACTAATCGCCGATGCGTACCAGCTCGATCAGTTTATTATTCTGATCAAAGCGCAATTCAAAGGTACCGCTAATACCCTTGTGAGTGACAAAGGGACGTAGCGAGCTGGCGGGGAACTGCACCCGCCGGCCGTCAAAGCTGCGTGTTATGACGTTCCGCGCACTACCGTTGTAGTAGAGCAGATACTTCTCCGCCGAAATCTCGATGCGAAAGCGCATGGATCTGTACGCCATTCGAAATCGCCCCTTCTGTATTACGCCTCGCGAACGATGGTGGTATAGCTGATGCGGGGAAAGACCTTCTGTAGCCCAATGCACTTGGCAGTATTGATCAGGATTGGGCCGGTCAGGCTGGCGCGAACGCTGGGAGCACCCACCTTCGGTTGTGGCAGCAACTCACCCATTGACTCATCTCCGCGGTAGACCAGCAGCATCACCGACAGATCATTCAACTCTCCAAGCTGTAACAGCTCGCTCTCTTCATCGCTCAAGGTGAACTCGAACGCCACATTGAACAGCTCAGGATCTGTCACAGCAAAGCTGATGTCGGCATCATCGATCGACTGCAACCAGAAGAGGTTGGGCGACTCACTCTCTTCATTATGAAACAGTTTAAACTTGTGCAGTCCCTCGAAACCGACCATACCGTTAGGCATCTCGATGACCGTATCAGAACTAATCTCCTGAACGCCGAAGCGGGTGCTATTGATCTCCATGGATATCCTCGCGCAGATTGTTGTTATGCTCGGCGCTAGTATATGGCCTATATATGATTGAGGCTAACGTAACTGGCATTTTAATAGGAGCTATAGATGCAGGGCGTCATTCTCGACCGCGACTCACTCGATAACAGCGATCTCGACTTCAGCCAACTCAACGAATCACTGCACGTGTGGCACAGCTTCGATACTGCTAACGACACACCAACCCACAGACGTATTGAAGGCGCAGAAGTGGTCGTGACGAATAAGGTCATACTCGATCAAAGCATCATCGAAGCGGCCGACTCACTACGTCTGATTGCGATTGCGGCAACCGGCACCAACAACGTCGATCTGGAGGCCGCCCGAGAGAAAGAGGTAGCCGTCTGCAACGTTACCGGTTACGCCACACCTTCGGTCGTCGAACACGTCTTCGCCCTGATTCTCTCGCTCAGCCGACATCTCAACCACTATCGTAGCGACCTACAGGCGGGTGCCTGGCAGCAGAGCCCCCACTTCACCCTGCTCAACCACCCGGTTGGCGAGTTAAGCGGAAAGAGACTCGGCATCGTCGGTTATGGTGAACTGGGACAGGCGGTGGCACGTTGCGCCGAGGCATTTGGCATGCGGGTGCTACTCGCCGCGCGTCCCGGCGGGGATGAGCGTCCCGACCGAATCCCACTTGAACAACTACTGCCACAGATCGACATCCTCACCCTCCACTGCCCTCTCAGCCCAGAGACGACTGGCCTGATCGATAACAAGGCCCTATCACTGATGAAACCGAGTGCGCTCCTAATCAACGCCGCACGCGGCGGCATAGTTGATGAGGCGGCGCTACTCAATGCACTGCAGTCGGGTCGACTCGCCGGTGCCGGTATCGACACCCTCGCCATTGAGCCACCGGATGACGAAAGTCCGCTGCTGAGCGTCAACCTACCCAATCTAATTGTCACGCCACATATCGCCTGGGCGAGCCGTGAGGCAAGGCAACGGTTGATTGATCAGGTGGGATTAAACATTGAGGCATTTATTAAAGGTGAGAAGAGAAATCGAATTGTTTAGACCGCTGCATTGATATCACGTCAGCGATGGAGTCTTTCGCACAAAAAAGGGGCCAAACGGCCCCTTTTCAGTTCACAATCGATTAACAGCTGAATCAGCTCTCACCCTTGTCCGTAACCTGTCCCGTCTTGTGCAATGGCACGACGACCTCACCACTCCCCTGCTGTGGCTCATCGGTATAACGCGGACGCATATCCATCGAGCGTCCCGCTGCCTTCGCCAGCTCCTGCTCACGCAGGGAGATCAGCAGTAGTGCCTCACGCATATCGTTGATCGTCTGCTCGCTCAACGGGTGTGCCATGCCAGGCGGGGTGGCTGTCTCTTTGATAACACGGGTCACGATTCCCTTAACTGATTTAAGGATCTGCTCTTCTTTGCTTAACTCTTGCTCACTCATGAGGTACCTGCAGTGCGGTATCGGCGTTCTGAAGATCACACCTAGAATCCGCAATAATTGATGACTGGAATAGTCAAGGATGCTACACAGAAACGGTTAACACCGCCAGTTCACCCACCCCAAGTGGCGTTAAACATCCCGCCAAATAGCGCAGTTTTTTGCACGCTCATACTGCGCTCTATACAATGGCCGCCATTGATAGCCAGCACAACCAAGGAACCAACAATGCCCTATTTCGTATTCAAGGTATTCCCCTCCAAGCAGCTCGAATACATCGAGAAGTACGACGGTTACCGCGAGGCACGTGGAGAGGTTCGCACCCTGCGTGAGGCACTCGGCGATAATCCCGAGCATCAGATTAAAATGATCTTCGCCAAGAACCAGATCGAGGCGGAACACCTACTCAAAGAGGAGCGCGAGGCACCTCCAATCGGCGACGATTAATTACCCTCTACACCGCCCGCCTCTCCATAGGAGGCGGGTTGGCATACCTCAACAGCTCCACCCATCAAGAAACCGCCTCACCGTCCGATAATATAAGTGAGCTTGAAACAGCTCACAGGAGCAGTAGACTCTGAATTTAAGTAATGTGGGGTTGAGATTGATGAAAAGCGGTGAGCTCAACGGAGAACAGCTCGACTACTGGGTCGCCAAGGCACTCGGCATCGAAACCGTTCGTGCCGACGACGGCACACTGCGCTACACCCCCCACCCCTCACTCCCCAACCAACGCTGGCGCCCCAGCAGCTTCTGGTCACAGGGCGGCCCAATCATCGAAAAACACAAGATCGAACTCAACTGGGAATGGGAGGGCAATGACGCCTGGACGGCAACCATGCCTCCCGAGACGAATGTTGATGGAGAAACCGCACTTGAGGCAGCAATGCGGGCGATTGTTGAAAACAGGCTGGGTTCAAACGTCGGATAACCCTGGGTCTCAAATACCTGAATCCCCCTCCTACCATAGGATCAGATTCGTCAGACAGACAGGTTCAACACCTTCCAGGACAAAGTAAACACTGCCCCATCATTTGGCGTTATAGACAAACACCATCACATCCACCCAGGCAGCAAGACATTTCAGAGAAGAGCTACGCACTACAATGGAAGTAAACCTAATAGATCCTGGCCTACTTAGCAGGGGCGGACACCATTTCGAATGGTGCCTATCAATAGCCAGGCACCTCTCTGAGCAGTCTCACAGCACAATGCTCTATGTGCATATAGATATTGACGATGAAGCAATCCAAGCCCTCAGCAAGCACTGCCTTGTGGTTCCCCTTTTTTCAGAAGATCCCTACAAGGCCACAAACAATAAAGACGACACCCTTTCAGAACTGACAAAGTATCTTGAACCCGTTGAAATATTGCAGCGAGAGCTAACCGAAACTTCGCCTGCCGACCTAAACATTTGGCCAACACTGTTTGGCTACCAGCTCTCGGCATTTGAGGCTTTAAAATCTAAAGGCCGTATCGCAACCTGCATCCACTTCCCACCTAACATGCGGGCAGGGGTACTCTCAGTTGGAATTTGGCGCCATGGCGCCCATCTTGTAAAAAAACATGATCTGGATATCTCATTTGGTGTCACGGTCCCTGAGCTAATCCCTCCCTACACAAAGCTGTTAAGTGCACAGATAAATGAGCTACCCCTACTGGTCAGCGGTCGTACCGCAGAACATCCGAAAACAGAATTAAAGAGCATCGGCTTCTTTGGCCAACAAAAACCCGGCAAGGGAAGCAAGTTAATCCCAGAACTAGTCCAACGCCTACATCGTTCAGGATATAACTTAACCATTCAAGACTCTGGCAACCACATGAAGGTGACGGAGGCCCCCGGACTGAAACAGCTCTCCTATGTTGAGTCACTGGCTGATGAGATCAACAAGGTCGACCTGGTCATCGCCCCTTACAATCCCGAGCACTACAGGGCAATGGGATCAGGTGTTGTCTGGGATGCAGTTGCCTCAGGCGTACCCATTGTTGCTCCTGCCGGAACGTCACCGGGAAACTTTATTTCTCGACATCGAGCCGGTGTACTCTTTGATGAATTTACCGCTCAGAGTGTATTAGAGGCCGTAGACACTGCACACAAGCGTTACGATGAAATTGCGGACCACGCATTTCACGCATGTCAAAACTGGGAGACTTCACACGGCATTGAAAAATTCGTAGCCGCGCTAATAGCTATGGGAAATTAGCACGCGGCCACCTCAGCAGGATGCCGCCACCTCACATGGAATAGGAGCTACACCCTCCAACGCGCTGGCGATCATACCGTCAGGTACTGGGGTTAGTGATACCCGACATCTACTGCATACATCCGGGCTACACCCACAGATCTCTATAACCCTTGGCATTTTTTCGTAATGCTATTCGTTGTTGATCCCACGCCTTCTGCCACGGTAGTCCTCGTTTCATCAGACCGGCACAGAGCGTGACCAGCCCCTCAATATCAAGGATATCGACAAACTCGGGTGCTGGGCCTTCGGGGTGTTTGCAGTCATCACCGCCTTCAAAACCCTGATTGTGATAGTTACCCAGCGGAATCGACATACCTACGGTGGGAATACCCCAGGCTGTCGTGGCGCTTGCTTCACAGGCACCGCCATCCATCAGCTTGCGTTGGTGTCTTTTCGGCAACAGTTTCTCGGCCAGATCGGAAAGTACCTTCAGTTCACTGCTGGAGAAGACAGTACGTCGATCCCCAAGACGCACCACCGGCCCCTTGCCGATCTCGGCACCGGGCAGGGTGCGCGATGCCTCGAGGCTAACCGCCAACAACGGCCTTGCAGGGCCCTTCAGCCAGCCGAGCTCGAGATGATTAACGGCACCGACAAACCCAACCTCCTCAGCACGGGTGAGCAGACCGATAAAGGGAGGGCTCTTTTTCGTGCGTGACTTGAAGAGCCTCTTCGCCGTTTCGAGAATGGAGAAGACCCCGACCAGGTCGTCAGCCGCACGGGTATAGATACGGCTTCCTCGCTTCCAGAAAGGCGCACGGAAGGCGAGACCTCCATAGAGTGACTTGACCTTGGTGCCTCGAATCAGTGGCTCCTCGAGTTGCACTTCGGCGCGTTCCAGCACTCGTCCAGATTTATGCAGCTTCGCCTTCTGCAGCTTGCCAAAGCGCTGTTCACCGTAACCATCGCAGACCCACACCCTGGCGTTGTTAAGATGTTTGATCGGTGAGCCGCCATACCACTTCACCGCGACACGTTCGGCCGACAGTCGGCGTGTGACATGGAATCCCGGGTGGTCCATGTGGGCGATAAAGAGTCGTAGCGGCTCACTGCTCTGCTCCTGCACCAGCGCTAGATAGGCCGCCTTGTTCTCAACACCGACAATGATGTTGCCGTGACGATCTTCAAAGTGAGGTATCCGATCGGCATTCAGCTGCTCAAACACATGCTGCTTGACCACCATTTCGCGAAACGGTGCCGCCGGTTGAGAGAGCAACGCCTTTAAACGTTCAAACTCAACCTTGTCCATCACGCGCTCCTTTCACCCAAGCCAACCACTGCTGCTGCAGTTCACCGTTCACTGCCGATACAACCGAACGGGTACCTCGCTTCTCATCGGCAAACATCGACTCGCCTTCGAAGGTAGTTGCAGCACCTCCCGCCTCAGCAAGAATCAGACTGCCGGCTGCGTAGTCCCACAGCTTCTGTCCGCCATGCAGGTAGAGTTGATAGCGCCCAGCGGCCAGCCAGCACCAGTCGAGTGCACCCGAGCCGAAATTTCGCTGTGAACGAAAAGGGTGTTCAGCACCGATACGTGCCGCCAGATCACTATCGAGTCGTTTCAGATCAATCTCGGCAATCGAAGTTTTAATCTCACCACCCTTCGGTGCCAGCAGCGGTTCACCATTGAGCCTGGCCCCCTCACCGCGCACGGCGGTGAAACAGTCGTCGCGCACCGGGTCGTAGATCAACGCCAACACACTCCCCTCGTTATCAAGCAACGCCAACGAGACACAGTAATAACCGATACCGCTGGCATAATTACTGGTGCCGTCGAGCGGATCGAGACACCAGAGCCCTTCACCGGGCGCATCGAGCAGCGCCTGCTGCGCCTCGGTCGACATCTCCTCACCGAGCAATCCATACTGCGGCCACGCCTCGGCCAGTTCCCGCTCAAGTCGCTGCTGCATGGCGATATCGGCCTCAGTCACTACCGAGCCGTCGGACTTAAGCTCATGGCCAATCTGCTCAAATCGCGGCAGCAGCTCCTCACGTGCCGCGGTGATGACAATCTGCTGTAGCTTCTTTAGATCGATTGAGCCTTCCATCACAGACGATGCTCCAGCAACGCCAGCACCGCCCAGGCGTCGGGCAGATCGTGCCCCTCCGCCTTGAGCCGCTCCATCAGTTCACGACCGTGCTGCTGCAGCACCACCTGCTGATCCTGATCAAACATGGTCAGCACCGCCTTCACCACCTCAACCGGCTCCGAGAGCAGCGTCGGCAGCAGTTCATCCTCACCAATGGGTGACTCGGGCTGTAGCAGATCTGCAACCAGCGGATACTCCAGTAGCTTGAGGTGGAGCGCACGCGCCGCCTCTGCATCCTCAAGCTCTTTCATCGCCAGACGGTCATCACCGGCGGCACCTCGCACAGCACGCATTACCACCTCGTAGAGTTTCTGCAATCCGTTACGTTCATTACTATGATCACCTGGCAGCGCAATGCTCTGTTCGTAGAGTCGTTCGATATCACCCCGCAGCTTCAGCACCACATCACTCTCGGCATTGGGCGGCAGCGATACCGCCTGCTCCAACGCACTCTGCAACTCCTCAACAAATCGGTCGGCATCCGCCGCATCGGCCTGACGAGCCGCCAGTATCTCGGCCGGATCAGGATTTCTGACCGACTCAGGGAAGAGTAGATTACCGTCTCGACGCTGTAGATGGCGTTCGCGACTTCCGGGTAACTCACTAAATTTCACTTCAATACTCCTGCTAAATTTCGTTTACAGATGCTGTTACGAGCAGTCTTTATGCATACGAACTCACAAGCTTAGCTGCGCCGCATCAACCATGCGTGGTGGATTTTCTGATTGCGTTTGAAATCCTCGGGAATGGTGGCTCGGGTAATCTCCTCAATCTTGAGGTCAGCCAGCGCTTCCTTGTCGAGTTTGAAATCGCGACGGTTGTTGGAGAAGAGCACTACACCATCGGGTTCGAGCAGTCCTACTGCACGCTTAATCAGAGCCACATGGTCGCGCTGCACATCGAACACCCCCTCCATCCGTTTCGAATTGGAGAAGGTGGGCGGATCGATGAAGATCAGGCCGTATTCACCTTGCGCATCCTCTAACCACTCACTGCAATCAGCACGCACATAGGCGTGTGGTCCCTCGGCAAAGCCGTTCAGCGCCATGTTCTGCTTGGCCCACTCCAGATAGGTCGTGGAGAGATCGATGGTGGTCGTTGAACGAGCACCGCCCTGTGCTGCATAGACAGTGACCGAACCGGTATAGGCAAAGAGATTGAGAAAACGTTTATCCCTGGCCAGCTCACGCACCTTTTCACGTGTAATGCGATGATCGAGAAAGAGGCCGGTATCAAGATAATCGGTGAGATTCACGCGGAACTGCGCACCACACTCTTCGACCACAATGTAGTTCTTCTTCTCATCGCGACGGCCATACTGAGAACCGCCCTTGGCACGCTCACGCACCTTCAACACCACCCGCTCGGGCGGCAGCTCCATCACCTCGTAGAGCACCTGCATCACCTCGAACAGACGCTGTTCAGCCTTCTGCTTGTCGATCGTCTTTGGTGGCGCGTACTCCTGCACATGTAGCCACTGCGAACCGTCACCCGCCTCCTGGTAGAGATCGACTGCTACGGCGTACTCAGGTAGATCAGCATCGTAGAGACGGTAACAGCTCACGCTGTTTTTACGCGCCCAGCGTGATAGGTGTTTGAGATTCTTGCGCAGCCGGTTGGCAAACATCTCACCACCCTGCACCTGCTTACCCGGTTTCAAAAAGCCGTAGCAGTGAAGCTGGCACTCGATGGTGCCGTTCAGTAGAGGATAGCTGCGTGTGGGCTTCAGGGAGATGGAGTGCTGCAACATATCGTCTGCCACCAGCAACGCCCCCTTCCAGCCGTTATAGGCCTCACCCAGATGAGTACCGATCTCTCTGTAGAGCCCGATCAGCTTCTGCTTGTCACCGATACGCTCACCGTAGGGGGGGTTGGCGATCACCAGACCCGAGCTCGCTCCCTCGGGTGGTTTGCTATAGATAAAACGCTGAGCGCTAACACTGATGTGATCACGCAGACCTGCGCGGGCGATGTTGCCCTTGGCCGCCTTTACCGCACGCACATCGGTATCGCTACCCTGGATTGGTGACAACTTCTCCAAACCCGCTACACGACGCTCTTCGGCCTCACCAAGCAGGCGCTGCCAGAGGGTATCGTCGTGGTGTAACCAACCGAGAAAACCGAAATGGTCGCGCTGCAACCCAGGGGCGATATCAGCCGCCATCAGTGCCGCCTCAACCAGGAAGGTACCGGAGCCACACATCGGATCAACCAGCGCTCCTCCCTTCTCGGCGACCGCTGGCCACCCCGCCAGTGAGAGGATGGCTCCCGCCAGATTCTCCTTCAGCGGGGCACGCGAACCCTGCTCCCGGTAGCCACGGCGGTGCAGACTCTCACCAGAGAGATCGAGGCTGATGGTCGCCAGATCATTGTGAATATGGAGATGAATACGCAGATCAGGACGATCAGTATCGACATCGGGACGCACGCCATGTTTGTCGCGCATCACATCGACCACCGCATCCTTCACCTTCAACGCACCAAAGCGACTGTCGTTAATCCACTGTGCACTGCCGGTAAAGTCGACCGCCAGGGTACCCTCAGCACCGAGGTGTTCATGCCAGGCAATCGAGCGTGTCCCCTCGTAGAGCGCATCGGCATTTGGTGCTGGGAACTCAGCCAGGGTCATCAACAGACGGTTGGCAAAGCGGGACCAGAGCGCCACACGATAGGCTATCTCCAGATCGCCTTTGAAGATCGCCCCGGCCCGACGTTGCTCGACATCAATCGCACCCAGTTGGCGCAACTCATCAGAAAGTAGTTTTTCGACACCGCGCGGGGCGGTGGCATAAAAGGAGTGTTGGGTCATAATGGCGCTCTTTGGTGGAACCGCTATTCTACACTAGCCGATCAGTGCTCGAATAAGCGCGCGCTCAGTACGGATTACACCCATGAGAGAGATCGAGTGAACACCACAACAGCCGCCACCATCGCACTGACCGCAACCTGCGGTGAGTGTGAGGTGCGTGCAGCCGCACTGGCACAACAGCTCAATCTCCCTCTTGTCGACAACGATGAGCTGCACAGCTATGAGCTGATACTGTTTGTCACACCCGAGCGTCTTGAGTTGGGTGAGACTATCCACAAGGCTCCCAAACCGATCTATGTCGATTTTCTCGGCGGCAGCGTTGGTCATCGTCACCGCTTTGGCGGCGGTCGTGGCCAACCAATCGCCAAGGCGGTTGGTCTCAAGGGTGGTGCCAATCCATGCGTAATCGATGCCACTGCCGGTTTGGGGCGCGACGCCTTTCTACTCGCCTCACTCGGCTGCCACGTCACGCTTATCGAACGCTCGCCCATCGTGGCTGCACTGCTGCGCGACGGGCTAGAACGTGCCGCCGATGATGCCAGCGTGAGTGAGGTAATCGAACGTATGAATTTGGTTGAAGGGGACGCCGCCGAGGTGATTCGCTCACTCGATGAAGATAACATTCCCGATGTCATCTACCTCGATCCAATGTTTCCCTGTCGCGACAAATCGGCGCTGGTAAAAAAAGAGATGCGCCTCTTCCATCACCTGATCGGTCCCGATCAGGACAGCAGCGCACTACTCGAAGCTGCCCTCGGAAAGGCGAAGCGTCGCGTGGTGGTCAAACGTCCCAAAAGTGCAGCACCGCTTGATGGACCAAAACCGAGCGCCGAGATCAGCAGCAAGACGATGCGTTACGATCTCTACGTGACACTGACCAACAAACTATCGGCCACTCAGTAGATGCACTACGTTCTGATCATTCTCATCCTGCTCACCATTCTGGTCGGCCCTAACTTCTGGGTTCGTTATGTCGTGAGACGCCATAGTTATCAGCGTGAGGATATTCCCGGCAGTGGCGGTGAACTGGCACGCCATCTGCTCGACCGCTACAAATTGTAGTGATGTCGGCGTTGAGGAGACCGATAAGGGGGACCACTACGACCCAATCAGTCGTACAGTGAGACTGTCAAAAGATAATTTTTCGGGACGCTCTTTGACAGCGGTCGCCATCGCCGCCCATGAGGTAGGCCACGCCATCCAGCACGGCAGCGGCTACCGCCTGCTGATGCTACGCAACCGACTGGTCACCATTGCAGCAGGTGCCGAACAGGTTGGTGCTGCGGCGATCTTCATCGCACCCATCATCGCTGCCGTCACCCGTACCCCCGCCTCGGGCGGCCTGATCCTGATCTTTGCAATCAGCGGTCTGGCAGTCAGCACCCTGGTCCACCTGATCACCCTGCCGGTCGAGCTCGATGACAGCTTCAAAAAGGCGCTGCCAATTCTGCAGGCGGGAGAGTATCTCAATCCGGAAGATCTGCCAGCAGCACGCCAGATCCTGCGCGCCGCCGCCTTCACCTACGTGGCCGGTTCACTGATGGGTCTGATAAACTTCTGGCGCTGGCTGGCGATCCTGCGCCGCAGAATCTAGCTGGAGTTACGCTTCATCGGGGAGTCGCTATTTTTGCGGAAGCTTGTTTTGGGCATCCAAGCCCAAGCAAGCGGCAAAAACTTAACGCGACCGTTTATGCCTGCGGCGCCCCGA
>NZ_MPRL01000046.1:0-34163 GCF_002020875.1 Solemya pervernicosa gill symbiont
TCGTCGTTCGCTCGCGCTCTCAACTACGAATAGGCAGACGGCGTCGACTATCGCGGACTAACCGCCTTCGCTTCGCTATCCATAGCGGTCAGCGAATGCTATTAGTTCAACAACGGGCGCTATACCGCATAGAAGCTATGGCCCGATACTAGCGCAGCGCTACAACGCATAGCAAGAACATTTTCCTGAAAAATTATGATGCTAGGGCATCTTAATGTGAACGACTCTAGCTTTTCTCGCTCTCCAACCAGCGGTATCTATCGAGCACCTGCAGTGAGATCGCTCTCACCCGTTCACCCGCATCGTGGCTACCGTTTCGATTATCGTCCTCATAGTCGAGCAGGAGCTGTAAACGGATCCGCTTCGGTCCGGTAAGCGTGCTCTCAAACGCCTCGTCAAAGAGGACACGATAGACCAGCATCCGTTGCTGGCGGTCGAAATACCAGCGGTGGACCGGGATTTCGGTTGGCGTGAGCGTGTCGCGCTCACCGATGTAGTTCCACGGCAACTTACCAGCTACGATCCCGGCATCCGGGTCGTTGCCGAGCAGACTCATCGGATTGACTCGATCGAGCCTCGCCCATCCCATCGCCCCCTCTTTAACCACAATCGACGTCATTCTCGCTGCCAACGCACTCTTTAGCGAGGCGATCAGATGCTCGACACCGACTCGCTCAGCGCTCATCCGCAGTGTCCAGATTCGATCGGTAGCCACCGTGATTAAGACGCCCAGCAGCACCAGAATCACCACAAACTGGGTGGTCGAGGCACCCCGCTCTCTTCTCGATTTAATAGCGCTCAATCCGGCAGACTCCCTTGCCCAGGTGATGGCTCAACGCTTGGCAATCTGGGTCAGATCCCACATCGGCAGGAAGATGCCGAGTGCCAGAATCAACACCAGAATACCGACTGCTACGATCAGAATCGGTTCGATCGCCGAGCTAAGACTCTTCAGGTCGTAGTCGACCTCTCGCTCATAAAAACCACCCACCTCATCAAGCAGATCGTCGACCGCACCGGTCTCCTCGCCGACGGCGATCATCTGTAGCACCAGCGGCGTAAAGAGTGAGGTAGCGGTCGCAGTGCGCAACAGTGAATCACCACGCTCGATGCCGTTTCGCATGCTATTGATGCGTTCCGAAACGAAGCTGTTATCAACTGCGCGCGCAACGATAGTAAGTGCCTGCACCAGCGGTACGCCGGCCCGGGTGGTCATCGCAAAGGAGCGAGTGAAGCGCGCCAGAGTGGCGCGCATCAATAGGCCTCCCACGAGCGGCAGACGCAGCTTGCGCCGGTCCCAACGGTAACGCCCCTGCTCTGTTTTTAAGTAAGAGCGCACAGCAATAATCGTGACTATCAGCAAACTCAGGATGTAGGGCCAGTAGGCGACCGTGAAGTTTGAGGTGTTGATCAGCAGTGATGTCTGCCACGGCAGATCCATATCGAATTTTTCAAAGACACCTGCAAAAGCGGGAATCACAAAGATATTCACAATACCGATTGCGATGGCGATGAAGATAATGACAAAGGTCGGGTAGCGCATCGCCGCCTTCACGCGGTCGCGGGTATCCTTCTCCATCTCCAGATACTGCGAGAGTTTCACAAACGCCTCATCGAGTTGACCAGTGTTCTCACCCACCTTCACCATATTTACCATCAGGGTGGAGAAGATTTCAGGATAGGTGGCCATTGCAGTGGAGAGTTCTCGGCCGCTCTCAAGATCGGACTTCATGCGATGCAGTGACTCGACCAGCTGTGCGTTACGTGATGTCTCAGCAAGGCCGGTAATGGCCCTTATGATCGGTACACCCGCCTTGGCCAGGGTGTACATCTGGCGACAGAAAAGGATCAGATCATCGAGTTCGGGACGGCCGATACCGAGCTTGCGCTTGAGATCAGCCAGTACATCCTGCTTCTCCGCCACCTCATCGATGCTAATCGGAATGATGTCGCTATTGAGCAGCTGTGAGGCGACCAGTTCGCTCGAAGCAGCCTCCAGTTTTCCCTCAACCGCCTCACCGCGTTTATTACGCGCCTTATAGAAAAAGGTCGTCATCGTTCAGCCTACGCCTCCGCCTCGGGTGATTCACCAGCTTCAACTACAGACTCTATGGACTCGATCTCATCGATTTCACCCGAGACGCGCACTACCTCCTCAAGACTGGTAATACCTTGGCGTGCATAGTCGAGCGCATTAAAGGCTAATTTGCGGTAATCCTTGTTGGCTGCCGCTGCCTTGGCAAAGCCGCTCGAGTCGTTACGTCGTAGTGCATCGGCAAGCGGCTCGTCGATCTCCAGCAGTTCGAAGACGCCGATTCGCCCCCTATAACCTGTGTTATTGCAGTGAGGGCAGCCCGTACCCTTCTTAAATTCAATCGCGGTAAAGGCATCGCCGAGTAGATTGCGCAACCAGACCCGCTCATGAGCATCAGGCTCATAGGGTGCACTACAGTCGCTGCAGATTCGTCTAATCAGACGCTGCGCCAGGATCGCTTGCAGTGCGGTCGCGACCAGATACCCCTCGGCACCCATATCGATCAGACGGTTGGCGGTACTGACCGCATCATTGGTATGTAATGTGGAGAGAACCAGGTGGCCCGTCATCGCGGCGCGCAGTCCAATCTCGGCTGTTTCGGTGTCACGCATCTCGCCGATCAGAACCACATCGGGATCTTGACGCAGTGCGGTACGTAGAACACCCGCAAAGGTGAGGCCGATTTTTGGATTGACCTGCACCTGGTTGATACGCGGCAGTCGGTACTCAACCGGATCCTCAACAGTGATAATCTTGGTTTCTGGTTTATTCAGCTCACTCAACGCCGCGTAGAGGGTGGTGGTTTTACCACTACCGGTCGGCCCTGTTACCAGCACCAGGCCGTGAGGTTTATTTACATTCCTGCGCATGCGATCACGTATCGCATCGGGCATACCGACTTCATCGAGATTGGCCGTACCACCTGATTGGTCGAGCAACCGCATAACCACCGATTCGCCATACTGGATCGGCATGGTCGAGACACGTACATCAATACTCTTCTCTTTAATACGCACATTGAAGCGCCCATCCTGCGGCAGGCGTTTCTCTGAAATATTAAGATTGGCCATCAGTTTCATGCGCGAGACTAGTGCCGAGGCGATGCGCTTCTCATTCATCACCTGCTCCTGCAACACACCATCGATGCGTTGACGAATGCGCAGCACACTCTCGTCGGGCTCGATATGGATATCGGAGGCACCCGCCACCACCGCATCCTCAAAGATCGTCTGCAGAAGTCGCACTACCGGTGCCTCGCTGACATCGGAGGTACTGGCTAGCTGCGCCAGATCGATATCGGTCTCGGTCAGCTCCTCGCCTAGCTCCTCGGCAATACTGCTGATCTCATCGGTACGGCGGTAGACCTTGTCGATGGTGCTCATCAGATCCGACTCACGCACCACGGCCTGACGGATCGGCTTTTTCAGAATTCGAGAAAGATCATCAAAGGCGAAGATATCGAGCGGATCGGCCATACCGACCAGACACTCACCATTCTGCTCATCGAGCAGCAGCGCACGGAATCGACGCGCGTAGATTTCAGGGAGTTTACGCACCATCTCCTGATCGAAGCGGTACTGGCGAATATCGACAAAGGGGATCTGTAACTGTTGGGATAGAAACTTGAGCATCTGATCTTCGGTGATATAACCGAGATCGATCAATGCTGCGCCCAGTTTACGACCGCTCTTCTTCTGTTCAGAGAGTGCAGTCATCAGCTGCTGTTCTGAGATCGTCTTACTCTCAACCAGCAGGTCACCGAGTCTGATTTTTTTAGGTGCCGCCATCTATCTCACTCCCTCTACGCACCGGCTCTAGTCGAGCGCCCCGATACGTCCATTAACATAGTCGACAACGTTCGTCGGCAGGTTGCCACTACCTGCTGCATTTCGATATGACTGTAGTGCACTATCGAACTGATCGAGACTCTCCTGGGAGATCGCCAGCCCCATCCACCAGAGTCCCCTGCCGGGCTGTTGATCGACCAGAGCCTGGTAGTGTGACGCCGCATCAACGTGCTGTTCAAGCTGCTGCTCAAGGGCAGCAATCAGTGCTAGATAGTCCTGATCACTGTGTAGTGTTTTTTCATTCAGGTCACGTTTGAGTATATGCAGCGCTCGATCAACCTGTCGCTCTGCCACCAGTAGACGCGCATAGAGCTCACGATAGTTGAGGTATTCCCCATCAAGTGCGATGCCGTCGATGAGTATATCGCCTGCCTCTCGCAGGCGGTTAGCATTGATCATTAACATCGATAGTGACTCACGTGCGCCACGATGTTTTGCAGAGTAGGACAGCGTCTTGCGTAGGATGGACTCACTCTCAGCAATCTCTCCCCGTTCAAGCGTATCTACCGCCTGTTGATAGTACTGCTCCGCCTGCTCATCACGGCTCAATACTACAGCGCGCTTCTCAACCGTTGCATGAGGTTTCGGCTCAGGTACTTTGGCCACCTTATGTTTCTCTGCCACAGCCACAACAACAGGCTCCGGGTTCGAATCAGCTACAAAATCGAGCACTACAACATTGTTAGCCGCCGAACGTGCCGAGCTACTGCTCGCTTTGAGCGGCACGGCCCCCTGCATCACCACCTCCAGACGGCGATCTTTATGTTCAATATCGAGTTGTGAGACCACACCCAGATCCGTGGGTGGTGGTGGAACGCTCTTCAATTCTGCCTTTTCTATGATGAGTCGCCACTCTTTTCCTTCGCGTGCCGATACGAGCCTATAGTCGACGCGTTTATTGAAGCTAAATTTGAGTCGTGACCACTCATCTTTAGATTCCACCGCAATGCTTGATAGCCCCGCAAGCCTCTCATGCACAACCTTCGGCTCGGTCCGTTTTAGCTCCGGTTTATTTATCGGTAGTTCAGGTGCAACCCTGGTTGCTTGTACCAGAGGAATTATTTTCGCTGGCGCTTTTGCAACAGTTTCTGTTTTTACCACTTCCGCCTTTGCCTGCTCAGGCTCAGCTAGCGGTTCTGGCTCAACCACTCTCTTTTCAACGACAGGCTCTACTGTCGACTGATTCTCCGACACCTTAATGTCATCAGCACTAGACTTATTAATCATGCGCCACGCAGCCAGACCAACCAGCAGTGCGGCGACAAGCAGTGCCACTATCAACCAGACCGGTATTGTCGGTCTACGCTGAATGTTGCTGTTGAGATCGGTGTAGGGCACGCCTTGTGATGCGTTCACGCCCTTACGGCTCTCGAGGTCCTTGAGCATCTCATTGATCAGGCTCACGACAGACGACTCCAAATAACTACACCAATCACTACGGCTGAGAAGGTCAGCAGTGAGGCCAACCAGTAAGCCAAGATCGGCGAACGACTGAAGGTCGATGAGAGCACATCCGTAGAGTCCTGAATCGCTGCTTTCATATATCCACTGCGCACCTTCTCATCACCCTTACCAAAAGCGACCATTAAGGCCTTGTGGCTGAGTATATTGATAACACGCGGGATGCCACGACTACTGCGATAGAGTCGTTTCATTGCACCGGGTGTAAATAACTCGGTACCACGATAGCCGGCAACATGGAGTCGATAACGCAGGTAGGCAACCAGTGATGGATAGTCGAGTGGCTTGAGACGATGGCTAAAGGTGATGCGCTGTTTAAGCTGCCGCAAAGAGGGATGAGATATACGTTCATCCAGTTCTGGCTGACCAAACAGCACCACTTGCAGCAGTTTGCTGCTTTCGGTTTCTAGATTGGTCAACAGGCGCAACGCCTCTAATCCCTCATCGGGTAGCGCCTGCGCCTCATCAATCACGAGCACCACACGCTTACCGGCCGCGTGCTGCTCCACCAGATATTCATTTATCAGTTTAAGCAGTCGATGCTGTCCGATGTTACGTGAGAACTCGAGTCCAAGCTCATCGGCTAGCGCCATGCGTAGACCTGGTGCGGTCAACTGTGGATTGGGAATATAGGCGGTGACATAGTCATCACCGAGATCATTTAGCAGTGCACGACAGAGTAGTGTTTTACCCATCCCGACCTCTGCCACGACCTTGAGAAAACCTTCGCCCGAGCGGAGTGCCAGCAGCAGCATATTGTGTGCAGCACGATAGTCGCCGTACTCAAAGAAAAAACCTGTATTGGGCGTGATGGTGAAGGGCATCTCACTCAGTGCAAAGTGCTCTAGATACATTGCGCTTCACCCAACACCGACTCGGAATCCCTCTGTACCGACTGCTTATCGTTGACGCGTCTGACGACGCTCCATCTCACCGCTAAAACTATTGAAGCGTCCCTGTGATTTCTGCAGCTCACGAATCCAGTCTTTCTGATCCTTTACCACCATCGGGCGCAGCAGGATGACTAGTTCGCTCATCTGCTTGCTGTCACGTTTGTGGCGGAAGAGATTACCAACCATCGGCAGATCTCCCAGCCCCGGAGTTGCGGCACGGTCACGGCTGGTCTTGTCCTTCATCAGACCACCTATCACCACCACCTGACCGCTCTGCGCACGAATAATGGTGTCCGATTCACGTACGCTGCTGAAGGCCAACGGCAGGGTCTGATCCTGCCCGCCAACGGTGATGTGTTTGGTCTGGTCGGTGACCTCACTGACCGAGGGGTGGATATGCAGCGTGACAAAACCATCTGCGCTGATCTGTGGTGTCACATCGAGCGCAATACCGGAGAAGAAGGGGGTCAGGGTAATCTCTGGCGTGGTGGTGGTACCGCCGGTACCGCTGGTGGTATCGCTCTGAATTTCGGTTACAAAAAACTCATCATTACCGACCTTGATCACCGCCTTCTGATTGTTCATGGTTGCGACACGCGGACTGGAGAGCACCTGCACATCACCCTGCGATTTCAGTAGTTCAATAAAGGCGGTGAAGTCACCGCTGCTGAGCGCCAGACTGAAAACGCCGCCAAAGGCTGAGGTCGCTGTTCCGACCACCTGACTCAGCCCATTGGGATCAAGCACACCCGTATTGCCCGCTATCTCGGAAGAGCCATCAGCAATCGATGAACCACCGCCGGTCTGCCCGATCGTCAGAGAGCGATTTCTGCTGCTCTGCTCAGCCAGCGCCGACCAGTTGATACCAGACTGCGCGCCATCACTCAGCTCTACCTCGAGAATCTTCGCCTCAAGAATCACCTGTCGATGCATTACGTTTTGTGAGGTATCAAGGTAACGCTCCACCTCACGCAGCTGAGCAGGGCGTGCACGCACCACAACCACGCCCGACTGCGGGCTGACCACGACACTCCGACCCTCACCACAACCACCTACCGCTCCGCCACAGACAATGGTGCGTACTGCAAGATCGAGCTCAGTCCAGAAATCTGCCGTCGAAGCTGTGGAGATCAGACTGCCGCTAACCGCCTCGCTGGTCGTCGAAGTGCTTGAATCGGAATCATCGCTATCACTGGAGCTCTCGCTACTGGAGACCTGACCGGAGCTGACCCGTGTCTGCGATTCACCAACACGTTTTACGTTGAGATAGTTAACGGCAAAGATACGTGTCTGCAGCTCGGATGAGAGGACCTCGTAACCGGTTGAACTGCGCTCATAGGCGTAGCCATAAACACGACGTACCGTCTCCATCACCTCATCCACCGTCACCCGCTTCATGCTTAGCGAGATCTCCCCCTCCACCGATGGGTGCACCACCATGTTGGTATGGGTGCCCTTTACCAGGCCCATAAAGAATTCACGTGCCGGGACATTGTTGACGGTAATATCGAAGCGATTTTCGCGTGGCTGTCCCATCGATCCCATATCCTGAAAACCGGGCATCAATGCCGCCTTGACCTCTGGAGGTGGAATCTTCGCAGCTGGCTGCTCGACCACCTGGGTGCTCTGCGCCATCTCGCTATTGATGCTCTCAAGCGTCGCCGTACTCCGCTTCTCCATCAAGTTGCTGCATCCAGCCGATAGCACGACCGAACTGATCATCAGGGGTAACAAACGCTTCATCTTTTTACTTCCACTCATGGAGTTACAGACTCCTTCTGATAGGCTGTGGACGAGCTCGAAATCAACTCCAGCTTGATCGATTTACCGACACGCTTGAGCGTTACGGCATCACTCTCAATTTCAACTACCCGCGCCCCATCGACCATCTCACCAACGGCCACCACCTTATTGTTGATGACTGCAATACGTCGCTGATCGGAAACCAGGGTATAGCTCAGCGCCCACTTCTGCTGCGCTTTTTTGACGACTACAGGTTTAACCACCTTTTTCTTGATTGGCGGGCGCGTGGGGTCCTGAAGCTCTGCGGCAACAGGTAGCGCCATCGTCAACGAGAGCGCGAACACAATTGATGCCCTTATCTTCATCCGCAGCTACATCCCGATCCAGTTTTCATTAAAGCTGAGTGTGTTGACCACAATCGATGCACGCGACTCGGGGTAACGCTCCACGTTGTAGGTCAAGGTATCCCAGTAGAGGCGCCATGGTAGCGCTTCAAGCTTGCGTAGATAGGCGAGAGTTTCCAGATAGCCACCCTCAAATTCAATCCGCAGGCCGTGCTGGTAGATTCCCCCCAGTGGGCGACTCTCTTCATCTTCATCTTCACTTTCGCCACCGACAACCGCTGGCTTTAGGCTCTCAACCTTCAGCAGCTTCAAACCCTTCTCATCTTTCAGTACTCGCTCAAGCAGGCGTGTCATCTCACTGGGTGGAATCAGCTGCTGAGAGAAGTCGTAGAGTTCGGCATCGAGCTTATTAAGCTGCTGCAGATGGCGTTCGATCAGCTCACGTGTCTCTCGATCGGGATCGGCACTCTTGCGCTCAGTGATTTCGACCATCGCCATGGTAAGGGTCTGAATCTCGGTATTGCCCGCCCGTTCTCTCGCCAATTGCGCCTTCTCCTGCTTGGCCATCGGCTGGAGCAGTAACGTATCGAAACCGGTAAAGAGCAGCGCGAGTAGCACCAGCATAATGAGCAGGCGCTCACGCATACTCATCAGATCGATCTTCTCATTCAGCTGATTAATTAAAGCGTTCACGGCTTCGCCTCCTGCTCAGCGGCACTCTGCAGTGAAAACTCAACCTCTCGGCTCTTTTGAGTCGAACGTGTCATGGAGAAGATGGCAAACTCGCGCCCCTTAAAGACCTTCTCCACGGCCAGCTGCTGCAGATAACGCGGTAGCAGATCGGCGCTGTAGGTGCTCCCCTTGATCTGCATCTGCTCGCCACCGCGCTTTATAGCGATGTTGCTCAACCACAGTTTGTCGATCCGCTGACGTGCCATCCCCTCCATATAGGCGGAGAATCCTTCGGTGTTGCCAAAGTAGCCGCTGTTGAGCAGTGCCAATGCGTGCTGTTTAGCCTGCTGAGTAACGCGTATCTGCTCCAGTCGCTTCTCCAGCAGCTTACTCTTCTGCTTGACCGGAAACGCCTTCTCGAGCTTCTCGTTCTCGGCGCGCATCTGCTCGACGCGCTGCTCCAATGCCTGTAGCTTCGTCTCACGCTCCTGATACTGCCACTTGCTGTAACCGATATAGCCACCACAAAGCAGAACAAATAGCGTGGTGAAAAGAACCATCGAACCGAACGAGAGCGGCTTGCTCTTACGCTTCAGGACCGGCTGATAGAGATTGATCTGCTGCATTAGGACTCTTCCTGCACGATGCGTAGCGCTGCACCGATCGCCATCAACGACTTGGCACGCTTCTCGGCCTCAAACTGCTCAATCCCAGGCAGCTGCGAAGAGAGGTCGAGTTCGCTGGTCGCGAGCCCCATGTTCTGCGCGATATAGGAGGTCATGCCGGAGATCGATGAACCGTTAGCGGCAACCATCAGTGTCTGCAGCGGTGGCTGTGCGTAGAAACGTTCGTAGTAGTCCTGAGATCGCTGGATCTCAAGAATCAGTGTATCGAGCAGCTGCTGCTGTTCGGCACTGATAAACTCATCACCACTGTCGGCCAGATCCTCCACCAACAGTGGTACGTCGAGGTTGCGTGCCAGATAGAGCAGCTTCTGCCGGGTGATTAGAATCTGCTCTTGATCGTGCTCCATCGCCAACAGCGCAACGCCCGCACCATCTTCCGGCAGCATCGAAGTAATGTTGCGCAGTGCCAGCTCGGGAATATCGATGGCGTGAATATCGAGACCGCTAGACTCGATCTTCTCAACGCGCTCTTTGATCAACGAGCTGCGTGCCACCACGGTGTTCATCATATTACTGCCGCCGCGCTGCGCATCGGCCGGTAGATCGAACACATCGAGCACTGCGTCATCAATATGGAAGTCAATTAGATCGCGAATGCTCCAGCGCAGTGCGGAGCGTAGTTCACTATCGGGAACGTCAGGGGCTTCCATCTGCAGCAGCTGGTAACTGCCCTGCTCCATCACCGCAACGCAGGGGAGGCCTTTAAGGCGGTGCGCCTTGACCAGCTCCTCAAGAACCGCGCCATATTCGTGCGCCTCACAGGCGCGAAAATCGCACAGGGTCAGCCTGGGTGGCTGTGATCGAGAACGTACCACACGGGCAACGGCGATACCGGCACGCAAAAATGCGACACCCACCATCTGGTCACCACGCTTACGTTTGCCGAAGAACGGAATCAGCCCAACCCCCAAGTTAAGATCTAATGTTATTATTCTACGTCAGGATAGTTTCTCAACACTCTGTTTGTCAACGATTTTCAGGATTACTATCACAAGCTGAAACCGCACCATTCAGGCTCAGAGTGCCACTCAGCTGTGCGACGCTACTCAGCTCATGGCGTTTCAGGTAATCAACGATACCCTCATTAATCTTGTTACAGACCAGCGGATCGTAGAAGAGCGCCGTTCCAACCCCCACGGCTGAGGCACCCGCAATCAGAAATTCGATCGCATCTTCCGCCGTGGTCACACCACCCTGTCCGATGATCGGCACCCCGTGATCGCAACAGACCTGATGCACCTGATGCACCTTAAGCAGCGCAACCGGCTTGATTGCTGGCCCCGAGAGCCCACCCTGGTTGTTTCCGATGATCGGAGTACGGCTCTCGATATCGATCGCCATACCCATCAGGGTATTGATCACCGCAAAGGCATCACTACCGGCACTGATACAGCGTCGGGCATTGTCGGCGATATCGGTCTGGTTGGGTGAGAGCTTGGTGATCAGTGGCTTCGATGTGACCTTGCGGCACGCCTCAACGACACGCGCTGACATCTCCGGATCGTTACCAAAGGCGACACCACCCTCTTTAACATTTGGACAGGAGATATTGATCTCGATCGCATCGATCGCCGAGTCTTCGAAGCGCTCGGTGACCTTGATGTACTCCTCGATAGTGGAGCCGGAGACATTGGCGATAAAGCGGGTCTCATCAAAGTCGAGCTGCGGCAGAATCTTGTCGACGACGTGATCAACACCCGGATTCTGCAGGCCGATCGCATTGAGCATGCCTTTGGGCGTTTCGTAGACACGGTGCGGCGCATTGCCAGGGCGCGCCGTTCCGGTGGTCCCCTTTAGGCAGACAGCCCCCACATCGCGGTTGGAAAAGCCCTCGATGCGCGTGTACTCTTCGCCAAAACCGACGCAGCCCGAAAGCAGCACCAGCGGGGTATCGAAGCGCATTCCACAGAACTCGCTCGACAACATACCTTTCTCTTCACTCTTCATAGGTCACTACTTACTTAATATGTTTCACATCGCCCTGTATGAACCGGAGATCGCCCCCAATACAGGTAACATTATTAGGCTCTGCGCCAACAGCGGCAGTCAGCTGCATCTGATCCATCCACTCGGCTTCGAGCTTGATGACAAGCGCTTGCGCCGCGCGGGACTCGACTACCATGAGTTTGCAAATGTGGCCGAGTATGACAGTTTCGCCAACTTCCGAGAAGCACTGCCAGAGGGAAGGGTTTTTGCACTCTCGACCCGTGGCCGAGAGAATTACGATCGTGTCGCCTATAGAGCCGACGATATCCTGCTCTTCGGTCCCGAAACCCGCGGTCTCCCTGCTGAACTACTGGAGTCACTGCCCACTGAGCAGAGGCTGCGAATACCGATGATGCCCAACAATCGCAGCCTCAACCTCTCCAACGCCACCGCACTGGTGCTCTACGAGGCGTGGCGACAACACGGCTTCAGCGGCAGCGTTTGACCTAAGGCTACAGCTCGGGGCGCTGCTCTCTTCCCAGCAGACTTTGTACCGCCTGTTGCGGTGCCAGCCCCTCAAAAATCACCTTGTAGACCTGATCACAGATCGGCATCTCAACTCCGGCCATCGCGGCACGGCGCTTCGCCTCACGTGAACTCTCGATCCCTTCGATTACCTGATCGATCGAGGCGCGCGCCTCATCGACACTGCTGCCCTTACCCAGCGCCAGACCGAAACGGCGATTGCGCGACTGGTTATCGGTGCAGGTCAGGACCAGATCGCCGAGTCCGGCCAGCCCCATAAAGGTCTCGGCACGCCCACCCGATGCCACACCTAGCTGTATCAGCTCATTCAGACCACGGGTGATCAGTGCGGCACGGGTATTGGCGCCAAATCCGAGCCCATCGGCGATGCCTGCGGCAATCGCCAGCACATTCTTGATCGCACCACCCAACTCAACACCGGTGACATCGCTGCTGGTGTAGGCACGTAGATGATCATCGTGAAGTGTTTCGGCAAACTCGATAGCGAACCGCTGATCATTGGAGGCAACGGTCACCGCCGTCGGTAAACCCTCAGCAACCTCACGGGCGAAGGTGGGACCGGAGACAACCGCAGTGGGAATCTCATCGCCCAGCTCTTCACTAAAGACCTCATGCAGGAACTTGGCGCTCTCCTGCTCAAGGCCCTTACAGGCCCAGGCGATTCTCTGCTTGGGTTGAAGGTAGGGTGCAAGCTTCTGCAGCGTCTCGCGAAAGGCGTGGCTCGGTACCACGACCAGAATATCGTGCGCATCGCACAGAGACTCTTCGATAGAGTCGTAGGCCTTTAGATTCTCAGGTAGAGGAATACCCGGCAGAAAACGGCAATTCTCTCCCTCAGAATTGAGCTGTTGGATGTGCTCAGGCTCATGCCCCCAGAGCTGGACATCAGATCCAGCCCGGGCGAGCAGTAGGGCGAGCGCCGTTCCCCAGGATCCTGCACCCAGAACGGCAATCGTCTTACGCGGCTGCGCCATTCAGAAGCTCCTGGTGAATTCGAATTTAGTGCGCTGTCTCTTCCACTGCAGGTGCCTGACCCTGCTCCTGAAGGTGCTGTGCGTAGAGTGCATCGAAGTTGATTGGTGCCAACATCATCTGCGGGAAGCTACCCTTATTGACCAGATCGGAGACCATCTCACGTGCATAGGGGAAGAGGATATTGGGGCAATAGCTGTGCACCATGCCAGCCTGGTCGTTCTCGCTAAAGCCGCTCATGGCAAAGATACCCGCCTGCTGCACCTCGGCCAGGTAGACGGTCTTCTCGCCCTGCTTGGCGGTGACCGTCACGGTCAGCAGCACCTCGAACACCCCATCGGTAAGCTTGGTAGCCGCTGAATTGAGATCAACCGTCACCTCAGGTTCCCACTTCTCGGTAAAGATCGCTGGCGAGTTTGGGGTCTCGAACGAAACGTCCTTTACATAGATACGCTGGATGGCGAACTGTGGCTCTTTCTGCTCGGGTGCGGCGTTGCTGTTCTCAGTCATTAGCTTTCCTGTCTATGTCGGTACCGCATCGACTGCGGCAAGGGTGGTATTCGGAGGCTGTCACAGATTCTGCTGCAGCCAGAGTCTCAAATTTTGTAGATCCATAGCACCGGCACTTCGTGCCACCTCACGACCACTGCGGAACAGCAGTAGACTTGGGATGCTACGAATGGCGAACCGCGCTGCTAACTGCTGATTTTGTTCGGTCTCAATCTTGATTAATCGCACCTGGGGTTCGGCCTCTACTGCAAACTGGCTGAAGACAGGAGCCATCATCTTGCAGGGTCCACACCACTCGGCCCAGAAATCGACCAGCAGCGGCAGATCACTTCGCTGCAGATGTTTCTCAAAACGAGTGCTATCGAGGGCCAACGGTTGCGCGGTGAAGAGTGCCTTACTGCAGTGTCCACACTTGCCGCCTGCGGCGAGCTTCTCAGCAGGCAGACGGTTTACACCATCGCAGTGCGGACAGACAACATGCAGTGCATCACCCATACGGGCTACCCTTAGCTCAATCCCAGCAACGGATCGAGTTCGTCATCCATATCGAGCTCATACATATCGTCAAAACCACCGATACGGCGCTCATCGATGAAGATCTGAGGCACGCTGTCACGGCCACTGAGACGTTCCATTTCGGGTCGCAATTCAGGCTTCTCATCGATTCTAAACTCTTCGAAGCTGATGCCCTTTTTCTCGAGCAGCATGCGCGCACGCACGCAGTATGGACATGAACCGGTACTGTAGATGACAACGTTCGCCACTATGCTTACCTCATTAAAATTGGGATTGGAGCCTATTTCTTGCGGCTCACCGGAAGGTTGGCATTCTGCCACGCCATAATTCCACCGCCAAGGTTGTAGAGTGTCTCGAAACCTTCGCGCTTGAGCATCGACAGCGCACCACGAGAGCGGTGACCGCTACGACAGTATGCGATCACCGGCTTGCCCTTGTACTTATCGAGCTCCTCCATACGGCGCTGCAGATCACCCAGCGGAATGTGAATGGAATCGTTGATATGGCCATCCTGGCGATACTCTTTATCGTCGCGAACATCGAGCAAGACTGCATCATCATGATTGATTACGCGGGTCGCCTGCTCCGGAGCAATATCTTCGTAACCACGGGTGCGCCGCGAAAACTCTTCAAAGAGAATCATCGTGAAAACGAACAGCAGGGTCATAAACAGCACCCAGTTCTGCGTTGCGAAAGCGATAAAATCTTGCATGGCTACTTAACCCGCCTGTTATACGATCTTGATTAATTTACGCCAGGCTTCTTGATGCCCAGAGCCCAGAGGATGTTGTCGAGAGGACAGAACTTGGTAAATCCACTCTGGAACAGGTTAAGGCCTACGAAGGCTGTAAACCAGAGCCAGTTGATGTTGTGGAAGATGGGGCTCGCTTCGATGCCCAGTGCCAGGGTCAGCATGATAAAGGTTCCAGCGATAATACGAACTACACGATTGCTATCCATTGTGAATTCTCCGTCAGTACATGTGGTGAGTTGTTAAAAAGTTCCGACAAACCACCCTGCCGACTGTATCGTCGGCTTGTGGTTATGATGATGTGGTTTATCGAGTGGTAATTGCTTTAGGCACGAGTACAGAAGACATCGCGCATCATGCCAATCAGCTGCAGAGTGCGACTATCGCCAACGCGGTAGAAGACTCGGTTGGCATCCTTACGAGAGGCAAGAATGCCCTTATCGCGAAGAATGGCCAGGTGTTGCGAGATATTGCTTTGTGAAGTACCAACACGCTCGACGATATCCTGCACACTAACCTCACGGTCTCCCAGTGTGCAGAGTATCTTCAAACGCAGCGGATGAGACATCGCCTTGAGCGAGCGCGATGCACGGTCAATATCCTCATCCTGAGTGATCAGGCTTTCATATTCGGTCATAATTTCCAATTCCATAGCACCTAGTTTCTGTTCTGAAATGGCGACAATCAAAGAAACGCTATACAATAATATACTGTAATAGCATTGGTTTCCCAACTTCTCGTGTACAATTCACCGCTCGACAGCCTTCGACAGGTCGGCAAGCGGGCGTAGCAAGCGTTCGGAACAGAAGCTAGACTTACCCCAATTTATCGTCACAACCAACCTACTGTTAAGCCAGATCGATGCCAACAAATGCCAGGCCACTGCTACTCACCATCCTTGATGGTTGGGGTTACAGCGAAAACACCTCCTACAACGCCATCAATGATGCGAGCACCCCTGTTTGGGATGGGTTGTGGGAGCGCTATCCCCACACCCTGATCCACACATCCGGTGCGGAGGTGGGCCTGCCGGCCGACCAGATGGGCAACTCCGAGGTTGGACACCTCAATCTTGGTGCCGGTCGCGTGGTCTACCAGGAGTTCACCCGCGTCAGCCGTTCGATCAAGACCGGCTCTTTCTATAACAACAAAACGCTCACCGATGCGGTCGATCAAGCCATCGAGAGCGATAAGGCGATCCATATCCTCGGTCTGCTCTCACCCGGTGGCGTACATAGCCATGAAGAGCATATCCACGCGATGGCCAAATTGGCAGTAGAGCGCGGTGCCAAACATGTCTTCCTGCACGCCTTTCTCGATGGCCGTGACACCCCTCCAAAGAGCGCTGCGGTCTCACTGCGCTCGATGCAGGATGAGTTCAACAAACTTGGCAGCGGTCGTATCGCCTCTATCGTTGGTCGCTTCTACGCCATGGATCGCGACCATCGCTGGCCACGTATTCAGGCCGCCTACGACCTGATCACTGGCTGCAAATCGGAGTATGAGGCGCCTGATGCGATCCGTGCCCTTGAGATGGCCTACGCGCGCGGTGAGACCGATGAGTTTGTTAAGCCAACCTACATTGCCCAGGAGGGTGATGAGAAGGCGTGCCTGCAGGATGGCGACACACTGATCTTCATGAACTATCGCTCCGATCGCGCTCGTCAGATCACGCGACCCTTCATTGAGGACGACTTTGATGGCTTTGAACGCGCCGTCACACCTAAGCTCGGTGCCTTTGTCAGTCTTACTGAATACAATAAAGAGTTCGATATTCCGGTCGCCTTCCCGGCCGAGCGACTCAATAATGTACTGGGAAAACACCTCTCCAGCCTCGGCATGCGCCAGCTGCGTATCGCTGAGACCGAGAAATACGCCCACGTCACCTTCTTCTTCAACGGTGGCGAGGAGCAACCGTTCGAGGGCGAGGACCGCATCCTGATCCCCTCACCCAACGTCGCCACCTACGATCTGCAGCCGGAGATGAATGCCAACGAGCTCACCGACAAGCTGGTCGAGGCGATTGAGGGTGGCCAGTACGACGTGTTGATCTGCAACTTCGCCAATCCCGACATGGTCGGCCATACCGGCAACTTCGATGCCGCCGTTGAGGCGATTGAGGCCCTCGATACCTGTCTGGGCCGCGTCTACATGGCAATCGAGAAGAGTGGCGGTGAGATGTTGATTACCGCCGACCACGGCAACGCCGAGCAGATGCGTGGTCTCGATACCGGGCAGGCCCATACCGCCCACACCAGCAATCTGGTGCCGCTGATCTACGTTGGACGCGAGGCCAGAATGCTCGACAACGGTGCCCTCTCCGATATCGCCCCCACCATGCTGCGCCTGATGGATCTCGAGATCCCGATGGAGATGAATGGACACCCGTTGGTCGATTTTGAAACCGACGAGTCCTAAACCGCGCACCACCCGCCCTGCCACCCAACTCCGGTGGCTACCCCTGTTGGCCCTCCTGCTGCTGCCCACCCTTGTGATGGCGCAGAGCGCCAAGGAGCGCCAGCAGAAAGCCGACACGCTCAAACAGCTACGCAGCCAGATCACCACCCTCACCCGAGATCTGCAGAAGGCCCGTGGTGAGGAGAGCCAACTGGCTCGCTCACTGCGCAAGACCGAACGCGCTATCGACCAGATCTCCCGTGACATGCGCCTGATTGAGGGGCGCCAGCAGCGAGAATCGAAAACACTCTCACGGCTCAAACAGGAGCTCAGCGGCCATCAACAACAGCTGCAACAGCAACAGACGCGCCTACGCCACCAGCTGCGTTCCGCCTATGTAATGGGGCAGCAGGGACAGATCAAACTGCTGCTCAACCAGCAGGAGCCTGCCACCGTCGGTCGCATGATGGTCTACTACGACTACATCAGTCGCGCCCGCAGTCGCGAGATTGAGAACATGCGCGAGAGCCTTACAGCGCTGCAACAGGTCGAACAGCAGATTACTCAACGCCTGGCTGAGATCGATCGCCTCAAACAGGAGGCCGACCGCAAGCAGCTGGCACTTCAATCTGAGCGTGCGGAGCGCAAAGAGACCCTCAAACGACTCAAGGCGGAGATCACCAGTAGCGATCGTCAGCTTGTCAGTTACAAAAAGAACGAGAAGCAGCTGGAGCTACTGCTCAAGGCACTCGATCAAGCGTTGGCCGACATCCCCGAGCGCGACACCCGCCCCTTCAACAAACGCAAAGGCAAGCTCAGCTGGCCCACCAAGGGCCGCTTGGCAGCACGCTTCGGCACCCAGCGTCCGGTTGGTAACCTGACCTGGCGGGGTGTACTGATCGACAGCAAGGAGGGAAGCACGGTCAACTCAATCTCACAGGGGCGTGTTGCCTATGCCGACTGGTTACGCGGTTTTGGTCTGCTAATCATCATCGATCACGGTGGCGGTTATATGTCACTCTACGGTCACAATCGCAGCCTGTTTAAAGAGGCCGGCGACTGGGTTGAGACCGGCGATTCGATCGCCAGTGTTGGTGATAGCGGTGGTCAGGACCGGCCCGGTCTCTACTTTGAAATTCGTCACAAGGGCAAACCGATCAATCCGGTTCGCTGGTGCCGCCGGGTACGTAATAACCGTACCGGCTAATCGGCAGCCAAAGCGTTACGAACAGGCGTCGAACTGTGCTAATGTCGCCGCATATCGGTCAGTTATAGAACATCGCCAGCTCTATACTGTCCAATACCCATAACTCGGGACTGGGACCAACGCTGTACGCCCACCCACTGGAGTCGACCAGATAATGAATAGATACATTCCTGCCCTCATCAGCGGTGTCGTAGTAGGCATCGGCCTCTCCCTTGGCCACGGTGTCCTCGCCCAGCGAGAAGCGACCAGCACCGCCGTGCCGATTGATGAGCTGCGCACCTTCACCGAGGTCTTCGCCCGGATTAAAAGCGACTATGTTGAAGAGGTTGATGACAAGACCCTGCTGGAGAACGCCATTCGCGGCATGCTCTCTGGTCTCGATCCCCACTCTGCCTACCTCAACGAGGATGAGTTCACCGAACTACAGGTCGGCACCAGCGGCCAGTTTGGCGGTCTCGGTATCGAGGTCACCATGGAGGATGGTTTTGTTAAGGTGGTCGCCCCGATCGACGACACCCCGGCACAACGCGCCGGCGTACAGGCAGGTGACCTGGTGATACGACTCGACGACGCACCCGTTAAGGGAATGACCCTCAACGACGCGGTCAAGGTCATGCGCGGCAAGCCAGGGACCGACATCGAGCTGACCATCGTCCGCAACGGTCTCGACAAACCACTCAAGATCACCATTGAGCGCGCCGTGATCAAAGTGAAGAGTGTGAAAAAACGGATGCTTGAGGATGGCTTCGGCTATGTACGTGTCTCCCAGTTCCGCTCCAAGACCGGCCCCAACCTGAAGCAGGCGATCTCCGATCTGAAGAAGGAGAACGATGGTCCACTGAAGGGCCTGGTGCTCGATCTGCGTAACAATCCTGGTGGTGTGCTTAATGCCGCCGTGGGCGTCTCCGATGTCTTCCTCGAGAAGGGCCTGGTGGTCTACACCGAGGGGCGTATTGATGACTCACAGATGCGCTTCAATGCCAAGCCGGGTGACCAGATAGACGGCGCACCCTTAGTCGTACTGATCAATGGTGGATCGGCATCGGCCTCCGAAATCGTTGCCGGCGCCCTGCAGGATCACAAGCGTGGCCTGATCGTCGGTACCAAGAGCTTCGGAAAGGGCTCTGTGCAGACCATTCTGCCGATGAACAGCAAGACTGGCATCAAGCTCACCACTGCCCGTTACTTCACACCTTCAGGCCGCTCAATTCAGGCCGAGGGCATTGAGCCAGATATCATTCTCGACCGCCTCAAGGTCGAGGCCGCGCAAAGCCCCGTCGTCACCTCAGTAAAAGAGGCAGACCTGACAGGTCATCTGCAGAACGGCAATGGCAACAAGTCCGAGAAGAGCGGTGAGAGTGACAAGAAAGAGGAGAAGGTCTCCCTTGCCAGCAAGGACTATCCACTCTACGAGGCTCTAAACCTGCTTAAGGGAATGGCCATCCAGCGCGCTCACGGAATGTAGACGTGCTCGGTTTCTCCCGCCTACTGCTGGCGGCTCTACTGCTTATCTCGACACAGGTTAGTGCGGCCGAAAGGCCGCGTATCAGTATCATCATCGATGATATGGGAGATCGGCTACAGGCCGGTAATCGCGCCATTGAGCTGCCCGGCGCGCTCAGCTACGCCATCCTCCCCCACACCCCCTACAGTCGCCGTCTGGCAGAGTTTGCCAACTGCATGGGTAAAGAGGTGATGCTGCACCTGCCGATGGAGTCCGAGCAGCCCGCACCACTCGGTCCCGGCGCCCTCACCCTGCACATGAGCGAGAACGATTTCCGCCAGAGCATTCGCGAGAGCCTTAAATCGATTCCCCACGCCAGCGGAGTCAATAACCACATGGGCAGCCTGCTGACTCGCCACCCCGGCCACATGCAGTGGCTGATGGAGGAGCTAAAGACGAGCGGTAACCTCTTCTTTATCGACAGCCGCACCACCACCCAAAGCGTCGCACCACAGATCGCACGCGAGAACGGCATCGTCACCGCTGAACGCAAGGTCTTTCTCGACCACGATATCGATCCCGAGCAAATTCGCTACCAGTTCAAGCGGCTGATTCGCAGCGCCCACCGAGACGGCAGCGCCATCGGCATCGGCCACCCATACGGGTCTACACTTAGCGTACTCGAGGAGATGCTACCGCAGCTCGCGGAGCTGGGTGTTGAACTGGTTCCCGTCTCCTCGCTACTGCAAAAGAGAAGCGAAGGAGAAACCACATGGCAAGCATCCTTATCCCACTAGCCCAGGGCTGTGAAGAGCTTGAAGCAGTCACCCTGATCGACCTGCTCCGTCGTGCCGAAATAGAAGTCACTACCGCCAGTCTTGATGCGGGCCCAATAACCGCCTCACGCGGAGTGGTGCTGATCGCCGACACCACGCTCGATGAGGCCCTTCAGCATGACTACGACATGGTGGTGCTCCCTGGTGGCCTGCCCGGTGCCGACCACCTCGACAACGACCCACGCATTGCAGACCTACTGAAGAAAATGGCCGACAGCGGAAAATTCACCGCCGCCATCTGCGCCGCACCCAAGGTACTCGCCAACATCGGTCTGCTTGATGGTCGCAGTGCCACCAGTTACCCCGGTGTACTCGATAAGATGGAGATTAGCGGCATGAACTACCGTAACGCCGCGGTGGTGCAGGACGGCAAGATCATCACCTCCCGCGGCCCCGGTACCGCGCTCGATTTCGCTCTGCATCTGATTGAGCAGCTTTGCGACAAAACCACTCGCGATCAGGTTGAGGCGAGCTTGGTTCGGCCATAAAAAAGCCGTGGCCTCGGTAGAGGCTCACGGCTTTTATCTATGACCAACCTATATTGAACAGTTAGGCAGGTTAACCTTGAATGGCTGCTACAGCTGAGAAGAACTCATGATCCTCTTTGCTGATGCGTTCCATCACCAGACGGAAGATCTCACGGGTCTCTTCAGCAAACTTGCCGTGGTCACGATTCTTCTTCTCTGCTGGTTTGCACCAGGTCCGCTCATAGCTGGTAAAGAGACGTTTCAACTCTCTGGCACCGTTTAGGTAACGCGTCGCCATCTCGTTGACACCCTTATCATCATGATCGAGCAGATTGGAGTAGAGCGCCGCATCCTCGAGTGTGAGATGGGCAATTACCTTGTCACTAACCGGGGAGTCGCTATTTTTGCGAAAGTTTGTTTTGGGCATCCAAGCCCAAGCAAACAGCAAAAACTTAACGCGACCATTTATGCCTACGGCGCCCCGACGAACGTTCAAACAGCTCACGCGAGACCTGTGTACAGGTTGCCGCCTCACTCTCTACCACGACCAGTAGTACCTTACAGAGCTCTTCGATTTCTCGGTTCTGCTTAGTCAGTTTTTCTAGTTGAAACTCCATGCTCCCCCCTTCGTTTTTATCTAGTTTTGTCTTTTGTTATGTCCCTATCCTAGTCCTCATCGGCACTCTGTTCCACCACCAATAAGCGCAGGTACGGCATACCTGAATGACTCACTGGGAAATAGCGTGTAGATGATTTCAGTGCAGAGCATTCTCTCTGCTTTAAGGGAACGTAAAGATGCTATCGAGTGGTGAATTAGTGGCAGAAGAACAGCCATGATTCGGAACTACGTCTCATCATCAGGCCAGGCAAAGATCCAGAGTGCGATACCTGCAACACCTAGCACCCAGCTGAGCAGTGGCGCATCGTAGACCATGCGCGGTGAGTAACCATCAAGGCCTAGCAGCACTGCGGCACTGATCACCGCAGCTGAACCAATAAGGGTCATTACCGTACGTCTGTTTGCCACCTTCAGATCGCGACGCAGCTGACTCAGCTCGCTACTATTCCACTCTACCTGTAGACGCCCACTGGCCGCCTTATCGAGCACATCGTGCATCAGTCCCGGTAGCTCCGGCAGCTTCTCGGTCCACTCCGGCACCTTCTCCTTGGCGTGGCGGAACATGGCGCGAGCGCCTACCTGCTCACTCATCCAGCGCTCCAGGAATGGCTTGGCGGTCTGCCACAGATCGAGATCGGGGTAGAGATAGCGACCCAACCCTTCGATATTGAGCAGCGTCTTCTGCAACAGAACCAGCTGCGGCTGGATCTCCATGTCGAAGCGACGTGCTGTCTGGAACAGGCGCAGCAGTAGATGGCCAAATGAGATCTCTTTTATCGGGCGCTCAAAGATCGGTTCGCAGACGCTACGAATCGCCGACTCAAACTCCTCGACCCGCGTGCCCTCCGGCACCCAGGAGGATTCGACGTGCAGCTCTGCAACGCGGCGGTAGTCACGATGGAAGAAGGCGAGAAAGTTTTCTGCCAGATAACGTTGATCGACATCGCTCAGTACACCGACAATGCCAAAATCGACTGCAATGTAGTTGCCCTCGTCGGAGATAAAGATATTGCCGGGGTGCATATCAGCGTGGAAGAAGTTGTGGCGGAAGACCTGGGTAAAGAAGACCTCGACCCCCAGTTCACCAAGCCGCTTCATATCAACGCCCTGGGCACGCAGCGCCGCCATATCACCAATAGGCGTGCCATAGACACGCTCCATCACCATCACATTGCGCTTACAAAGCGGCCAGTGCACCTCGGGAATATAGAGATCGGGGATGTCAGTGAAGTTACGACGCAGTTGCGAGGCGTTGCCCGCCTCACGTACCAGGTCGAGCTCATCATGGATGGTCTTCTCGAACTCCTCGATCACCTCAACCGGGCGCAGTCGCCGGCCATCGCTCCAGTAGCGTTGCGCCAGCCTGGCGATGGTATAGAGCAGTGCAACATCGCAGCGAATGGTCTTCTCGATATCGGGGCGCAGTACCTTGACCACCACATCACTACCATCGAAGAGTTGCGCGGCATGGACCTGTGCGATCGATGCCGAGGCGAGCGGCTCCTCGGAGAACTGTTTGAAGATCTGCTCAACTGGCTTGCCGTAGGCCTTCTCGACGATGCGGCGCGCATCACCACCGTGGAAGGGGGGTACACGATCCTGCAGCTTGGCCAGCTCGTCGGCGATATCGTCTGGCAGCAGATCGCGGCGAGTGGAGAGGATTTGGCCGAACTTGACGAAGATCGGCCCCAGCTCCTCGAGTGCTTCACGGATTCGCTCACCCCTGTCACCGAGGCGACCGCGCAGCCAGTAGCCGGGTGAAACCAGACGCATAAAGCGCAGTGGGCGGAACAGATGGGTGGCGAGAATGATCTCATCGAGGCCGTGGCGCAGCAGCACCCGGTTGATACGCATCAGGTGGATGATCTGGGCGGGACGAATCACTGTGACACCCTCTCGCGCAAGCGTTTGAATCTCATCTCAAACCGCTCAACGGCCATACGCGTCTCATCGACACCCTGCATAAACGCTTCAACCTCATCACGATTGGGCAGCAGTTGCTGCTCCTCACGCAGATATTCCGATAGATCCTGACGCAGACTCTCGCTCGACTGCTCACCCCATTTGAGAGCTCCACGAAACAGGTTGCCAAGCTGGTGGGCGATCACATCACCCGTAAGATGCGAGAGGTGCTCCTCCCAGTCGACCTCGATACGCTCGAGCAGTTGCTGAAAACGGTGACCCAGGTCGCTATCGCCACTAATCTCTACATCACCCCCAAACAGCCCGTCTTTGGTGTCGCTGAGGGTGAGGCGCATCAGCGCCAGCGGTGCGCCGACGATCCAGACATCGGGCTCGCCCGCATAGTCACCGACGACCTGAAAGGTGCGACCTGGCAACAGGTAGAACTTCAGATCGAGTCCTCGTAGCTCAATGCCGACGACCCGCCCCTCCAGGGCGATAAAGCGCTCTGCAGCCTGCGGATCGAGCGCAATGTAGTTATTGATAGCGCTCTCAATTGTAGAGAGCAGCATTAGGGGACTCTTCAACGGTATGACTCCAGCCATTGTTCTATCGTAATCAGCGCGTCATCTTCCACCACAACCACACTACCGGCAAGCTTATCGTGCAGCCCCTGCGCTCGTCGGTCGAAAAGCAACCAGAGGAAGCCGAGCCCAAGGGTGGCAATATTGAGCAGATAGCCGAACAGACGCAGCAGTGTCTGACTGCCGTTGATCCCCTCTCCCGTGCTGGCACTGACCACCTGACAGTCACAGAGCAGCTTGCCGGGTGTTGCACGAAGTAGCATCCAGAAGCCGGTCAACAACATCAGCGGTAGCACGCTATTAATCGTCAGCTCCATCAACTCACGTTCGAACGGCGGTGAGACGGCATGTAGCTCTGCCAAATCAAGCAGGTAGAGAAGGAGGCTGCCCAACAGGGCGAGCAGGATGAGGTCAATCAGCGTCGCCAGGGTGCGTCGCAGGAAGCCGGCATAGATCACCGACCCCGTTTCTGTCACAGCTTGAATCCGCGATGCAGCGCAACGATGCCGCCACTGAGGTTGTGGTAGTCGCAGCGTTCCAGACCCGCCTCCTCCATCATCCCCTGCAGGGTCTGCTGGTCGGGGTGCATGCGGATCGACTCTGCCAGATAGCGATAGCTCTCCGAGTCGTTGGCAATGATCTTGCCCATGAGCGGCAGCAGGCTGAAGGAGTAGAGATCGTAGATCGGTTTCAATCCAGGTGTGACCGGTTTGGAGAACTCCAGCACCAGCAGTCGGCCGCCCGGCTTGAGTACCCGCTGCATCGAGCCAAGTGCCTTCTGTTTGTCGGTGACGTTACGCAGGCCGAAAGCGATGGTGATGCAGTCGAAGTAGTTATCGGGGAAGGGGAGGCACTCGGCATTGACCTGTGCGTAATCAATGTTGCCGACGATGCCCTTATCGATCATCCGCTCGCGACCATTGCGCAGCATCGCGGCGTTGATATCGGCCAGCACCACCTCACCCTCGGGACCGACCATGCGGGCGAAACGGGAGGCGAGATCTCCGGTACCACCCGCCAGATCGAGTACCCGTTGGCCGCGCTTCACGCCACTGAGTTCGATGGTGTAGCGCTTCCAGATACGATGGATGCCGAGCGACATCAAGTCGTTCATCACATCGTATTTATCGGCCACCGAGGTGAAGACCTCGCGTACATGGCTCGCCTTCTCATCAGTCGGCACCTGCTTGTAGCCGAAGTGCGTTGTATCCGACTGCTCGCCTTGATCCGCCATGCCCTACTCCAGTTAACGCTGAATACTTTATTTGCTGAGATCTTTGCGCTGGTAACCCGCCTCTTCGAGGCGTGCCAGATAGCGCTTCCAGTTGCTCTCATAGTTCTTGCCGAGATCGTAGAGTGTATCCCAGGCGAAGAGGCCAGAGTCATGATTATCATCAAAGGTTGGGCAGAGCGCGTAGTTGCCGACCATCTCGATCTTCTCGATGGTGACATCCTCCTTGCCCAGCTGCAGCACCTCTTCGCCCGGTCCGTGACCCTGCACCTCCGCAGAGGGTGAGTGGGTGCGCAGGTACTCGGCGCTATAGGTGAAGCTCTCGCCGGTATCGAAGCCGATCTCCAGTGTGGCTGACTTTTTGTGCAGCTTGATCTCGGTCGGTTTGGGTGAATCTGACATTGTAGTTACCTCGTGGTTTAACGACGCCATCGACTTTGTGGCCGACAACGTGAAAATGCTTTACAGAATATAGCGGCTCAGATCTTCGTCTTCTGCCAGCTCAGAGAGATGCTCATTAACGTAGTCAGCATCAACAGTAAAACTATCGCCGGAGCGATCGGGTGCCTCGAAGGAGATCGTCTCAGTAAGACGCTCCATCACGGTATGCAGGCGACGCGCGCCGATATTCTCGGTCTTCTCGTTCACCTGCCACGCCACCTCAGCGAGACGGGCCACACCATCCTCGGTAAAGCCTAGTTCAACCCCCTCGGTCCCCATCAATGCCGTGTACTGCTCGGTCAGTGAGGCGTCGGGTTCGGTGAGGATGCGGACAAAATCTTCAGCGACCAGTGCATCGAGCTCGACACGAATCGGCAGACGCCCCTGCAGCTCTGGAATCAGATCGGAGGGTTTGGCGAGGTGGAAGGCACCGGAGGCGATGAAAAGGATATGATCGGTTTTCACCATGCCGTACTTGGTGGAGACGGTCGAGCCCTCGACCAGTGGCAGTAGATCGCGCTGCACACCTTCACGCGAGACATCGGTACCGCTGCTCTCGCCACGCTTGGCCACCTTGTCGATCTCATCGATGAAAACGATACCGTTCTGCTCGACACTCTGCAGTGCGTGCAGTTTGATCTCCTCCTCGTTGACCAGCTTGCCCGCCTCCTCTTCGGTCAACTGCTTCAGCGCATCTTTAACGCGTAGCTTGCGACGGTTGGTCTTCTGGTTGCCCGCCATGTTCTGGAACATGCCCTGCAGCTGGTTGGTCATCTCCTCCATACCGGGAGGGGCCATGATCTCCACACCCACCGCCGGTGCGCTCACCTCGATCTCGATCTCACGCTCATCGAGTTCACCTTCGCGAAGCTTCTTGCGAAACTTCTGCCGTGTCTCGGCACCTGTCGTCGATTCAGGCTCAGCATCAAAGCCACTCGTCTTTGGCATCGGCAGCAGTACGTCAAGCACCCGCTCCTCGGCGGCATCTTCAGCACGATGACGCACCTTCTGCATCTCACGCTCACGGTTCATCTTCACCGAGATATCCATCAGGTCACGGATGATCGACTCCACATCGCGACCGACATAACCCACCTCGGTGAACTTGGTCGCCTCGATCTTGAGAAACGGTGCGTTAGCGAGCCGTGCCAGACGTCGAGCGATCTCGGTCTTACCGACACCGGTTGGACCGATCATGAGAATATTTTTCGGTGTAATCTCAACGCGCAGCGCCTCGGGCAGCTGGCTGCGGCGCCAGCGGTTGCGCAGCGCAATCGCCACGGCGCGCTTGGCATCGGCCTGACCGATGATATGTTTATCCAGCTCCTGGACAATTTCGCGGGGGGTCATTTCGGACATTTCGTGAACCTTTATTTCAATCTGGAGTGCGGGTGCAATTGGGGCAGTAGGTAACCGTCAGCACAGCTGTGCAGAACGAGCTACTCCTCCTCTCCGCTCAGCTCAGCTCAATCTCTTCGACGGTGAGATTGTTGTTGGTGTAGATACAGATATCGGCGGCAATACCGAGCGAACGTTCAACGATGGTTCGGGCATCGAGTTCGGTACTCTCAAGCAGTGCGCGTGCGGCCGACTGTGCGAAGGGGCCACCGGAGCCGATCGCGATCAGGCCGTGCTCAGGCTCCACCACATCGCCATTACCGGAGATGATCAGTGAGGCGCTCTCATCGGCGACCGCGAGCATCGCTTCGAGGCGGCGCAACATACGATCGGTACGCCAATCCTTGGCCAGCTCTACGGCGGCGCGGGTGAGGTTGCCGCGGTGTTTCTCCAGCTTCCCCTCGAAGCGCTCGAACAGGGTGAAGGCATCGGCGGTACCCCCGGCGAATCCGGCAATCACCTTACCGTGGAAGAGGCGACGCACCTTACGCGCATTGCCCTTCATCACCGTGTTGCCGAGCGAGACCTGACCATCACCGCCGATCACGACCTTGTCGCCACGTCTTACCGAGAGGATTGTTGTACCGCGAAACTGTTCCACAGAGCTGCTCCTGAATAGGGCGGGTAATTGTACACGATATGGGCAAATGCGCGGGATACAACCCTTGCGATATCAGGTAGTAAGCGCCTAACGGCGCTTGCGCGCACGTGGGTGTGCCTTGTCGTAGACCTTGGCGAGGTGCTGGAAGTCGAGATGGGTGTAGATCTGTGTGGTACTGATATCGGCGTGGCCAAGTAGCTCCTGCACCGCGCGCAGGTCGCTGCTCGACTCGAGCATGTGGCTAGCAAACGAGTGGCGCAACATGTGGGGATGCAGTGAACTGTCGAGTCCCTGCTTCACCGCCCACTCCTTGAGTCGCTTCTGCACCGAACGGTCGCTGATCCTACTGCCGCGTTTGGAGACAAACAGTGCGGTCTCCTCCACCTTGGCCAGACTGCCCCGCACCTTGAGCCACTTCTCTACCGCCTGCAGTGCCAGTCGACCGACCGGTACCATGCGCTCCTTGGAGCCCTTACCGACTACCTTTACTGTTGCGTCGCGCAGATCAAGAGAGCCCAGATCTAGCCCTACCACCTCAGCCAGACGCAGGCCAGAGGAGTAGATCAGCTCCATCAGCGCTGCATCGCGAACTGCGAGTGGATCATCATCATCGATCTGCAGCAGTCGCGCAGTCTGGTCGACATCGAGTGTCTTGGGCAGCTTACGCGGTGTCTTCGGTGCACGCACACCCTGAGCTGGGTTGAGCGTGACGACCTCTTCGCGCAACAGGTAGTTATAAAATGACCTCAGTGCGGAGAGTTCACGCGAGAGGCTACTGCCTGCCAATCCCTTGCGATGACGACTGGCAATGTAGTTACGGATATCGGCTTCAAGCAGTGATGACCACTGCTCAAACTCGCGTTCATTGCAGAAGTTCAGAAAGTTCTGCAGATCGCGTTGATAGTTGTTGGAGGTGTGTGCAGAGAGGCGACGCTCACTCTGCAGGTGTTCGAGAAAGCGCTCAAGCCACTCTGCTTCAGCCGCCTGCATGACCATTAACTATGGCGAAGAATCGCGCAGCTGATCAGTTCACCCAGCTGACCCAGCACCAGGGTGCCCATACCGGGGTGGAAGCGCTCCTCACTGTAGCTACCGATGGCGAGCATACCGAGGCGATCACCGCCACTGAGCGGGATCAGCACCGCCGAGCCGACCTGCTCGGCCGAGTCACCAAACAGGTAACGCACCTGATCGGGGCGCAGGCGACCACAGAGTGGACGGTGCATGGCGAAGAACTCACTAAACAGCGACATCTCCTGATCATCACGTGAGATATAACGAACACCCAGATCACTGCTGTTTTCGTTCGGTTCCATGAAGAGGTGGAAACGGACTAGATCGGCAGCGAACTCATCACGCAACTTTACCTGTACGCAGTTCAACACCTCGTCGATAGTGGTCGCCTCGAGCAGTGCCAGGGTGAGGCGATGTACACGTTCGTGGGTACTGCTGTTATCACGTGCCACCCGCACTAGATCCATCATCTTGCTGCGTAGCTGGCCATTCTGCTCGCGGAACATCGAGAGCTGGCGCTCAATCAGCGATACCGCGTCGCCACAGGGATGGGGAATCGTAAGCTGCTCAAGCAGCGACAGATGCTGCTCGAAAAACTCTGGGTTGTTACTGAGAAAGTCGACGACCTCATCTTCGGTCAGTTCGACATCAGCCAGTGGCTGGCTACTGTTTTGCTGCATGCTCATAGATCGATGCTACCCTCGAACACCCTGGTGGCGGGGCCGATCATCACTACCGGCGCTCCCATTTGCGGCCAGCTTATCATAAGTTCACCACCCGGAAGTGTGACGCGCACCATCGAATCAAGCTCTCCCTGCAGAATCCCGACCACTACTGCCGCACAGGCACCGGTACCACAGGCAAGTGTCTCACCAGCACCACGCTCAAAGACCCTTAGCTGGATATGATCTCGTGCGACCACCTGCATAAAACCGACATTCACACGCTGCGGAAAACGCGGATGTGATTCGATCAACGGACCCAGCTCTTCAACGGGTGCCTGGTCGATTTCACTCACACGCAGAACGGCGTGCGGGTTACCCATTGATACGACACCAAACTCCATCACCATCTCATCGACCTCAATCGCATAGCTCACTGCCTGCGCTTCGGCCTCAAACGGGATCTCAGCGGGTTCTAGATGAGGCACTCCCATGTCGACCGACACCAGGCCGCTCTCATCCACAGTGAGGTGAATAGTGCCTGAGGCGGTTTCAACGGTGATGGTCTCTTTATCGGTCAGCCCCTTATCGCGGACAAAGCGAGCAAAGCAGCGCGCACCGTTGCCACACTGCTCCACCTCGGAACCGTCGGCATTGTAGATGCGATAGCGGAAATCGACATTGGGGCTATCGGTTGCCTCGACCAGCAGCAACTGGTCACAACCGATACCAAAACGACGGTCGGCGAGCAGCCGTACCTGATCGGTGGTCAGTTCGACCTGCTGGTTGATCGCGTCAAAGACGATGAAGTCGTTGCCGATACCGTGCATTTTGGTGAAGTTAAGATTCATGCAGCAAGATTACCGAGCGATGGCTATGAAGAAAAGCCTAAAGATCAGCGATTTTGTGCCAAAGCTGCATAACAGGTTACTACTGTATCGAGGCAGCTCACCCTCTCTTGAGAGATTGTAGAGAACAGCAAACCACTCTCTTTAAGAAAGAGCTCTTTCATGCAGCGGGCAGGCAGCCGCTTAACAAACCTCTCGCGACTACAACCAGTTAACCGAACGCCCCACCTGCTCCTCAATGAGTTGCAGAGATTCACCCGGCTCCCCCATAAAGACCAGTGCACCGCGCTCTACCGGCGAGATATAACCGCGCTGCTCACCATCATTGATATCGCTACGCTCGGCCAGCTGCCGATCGGGAAGGATCAAAACACGTACCGGGCCCTGTTCGCCCTGGAAGACCATATGCAGACCAGAGACGCCATGCACCCAGCAGTAGTGCACACCGAGCAGATTGGCGGGCTGTTGCTCGAGTGTCAGTCCCGCCTTGCGGAACTCCCCAGCCATCTCATCGGAACGCATCGCTACCTGTCGAGTCAGTAGATCGGAGTGGGAGTTGAGTTCCACCAGCACCGACTGTTCAAAGCTGTCGAACTGGTGAGTGAACCAGGCAAACTGCAGCCCACCGACCAGCAGCAGCACACTTGCGGCCACTGCATACCAGCGCTGCTGACTCTGGCGTTGACGCACCTTAGTCACCTGCCCCAGCTTAATTCTTGAAGCCAATCCATCAGGAACCTTCACCTCAAAGGCTTCACGCATGGATGCCTCGGCCACTTCACCTCGTTCAAGGTAGGCGGCACAGGCGGGACACGCATCGCGATGCTGCAGAAATTGCGTATCGCGACTGTTCGGATCGATCAGGCACTCTCTACGAAAATCCAGGCAGTTCATCACTTTACCTCCTCTAGCGGTCTGCTCTCTTCACCCTCGAGCAGTGCTCTCATCTGCTTGCGCGCCCTGAACAGGCGGGTCAATACGGTTGCCTGGGTCAGATCTAGAATCTCTGCAATCTCCTTGGTGGAGTGACCCATCAACACCTGAAGCATCAGCGGCTCTCGATACGCCTCATCCAACTCAGTCAGTGCGCGTCGCAGTACAAACGCCTCGGTACTGGTGTCGTACTCACCACGATCATGCGCCATCTCGGCCAGATCAAAATCACCTGTCAGCTCCAGCCGGTACTTCTCCTTGGCCCTTAGGAACTCGCGTCGCAGGATCGTAATCAGCCACGCCTTGACCGCTTTCACATCCTTTAGTTTGTGCAGCGACTTCCAGGCGCGCAGGAAGGTCTCCTGTACAAGGTCCTCGGCTACCGCAGCGTCCCAGCAGAGCCAGTAGGCGTATCGGTAGATGTCGGCCGAATGTGCTTCGACCACGGCATCAAATTGCATCTGTGCGCTTCCCATACATAACAAGACCATCCTGGGTGGAGATTTATTACATTACAGATGAAATCGGGGCGAATGCCACGAATTGAACGGGTTATTCGTCAGGGAAGAGCGTCAGATAGTCACGGTAGATACAGCGATCCATCACCACCGTAATACCGGCCTCCACAGCTCGCTGTGCCGCCTCCTGATTGACCACCCCATCCTGAAGCCAGATAGCGGGGACCTTGAGCTCAATACACTTTTCGACAATCGGCATTACATGTTCGGGGGCGCGAAACACATCGACCAGATCGATCGCTCCCGGCACCTCATCGAGCGATGGGTAGGCGGTCTCACCCAACACCTCGTCAACGGCAGGACGAACCGGCACCACCTGATAACCAAACTGCTGCAGCGAGACCGCCACCTGGTGGCTGGGGCGCTTTGCCTTCGGCGAGAGTCCTACCACCGCAATACGCTTCACCTGTTTCAGCAGTGCAGCGATCTCCGTCATCTCAGGATTAATAAAATCAACCATCGTTTGGCAATACCTGTTCACCGGCATAGAGGATCGCCATCTCTTCACGCCGGCGAATCAGATGATACTCATCACCATCGACCATCACCTCAGCGGCACGTGGTCGAGAATTGTAGTTGGAGCTCATGGTGAATCCGTAGGCCCCGGCGGAACGTACCGCCAACAGGTCACCCTCTTCAATCAGCAACGCACGATCCTTACCGAGAAAATCACCGGTCTCGCAGATCGGACCGACGATATCGTAGCTGCGTGGCTCACCCTCTCGTGGCACCACCGGTTCAATCGCCTGCCAGGCACCGTAGAGTGTTGGGCGCATCATGTCGTTCATCGCCGCATCAACGATGGTGAAGTCCTTATGTTCGCTATGCTTCAGATACTCGACTCTTGTCAGCAGCACACCGGCATTACCAACAATCGCTCGCCCCGGCTCCAGCATCAACGACTGCGGACGACCGGCCATGCGTGCCTTGAGCGGTGCCGCGTAGGCCTCGGGCAATGGTGGCTCTTCATCACGGTAGCGGATACCGAGTCCACCGCCGATATCAATATGGTGTAGCTCGATTCCCAGCTCAGCAAGACGATCGACCAGCGCCAATACACGGTCGAGCGCATCGATGAAGGGGGCTATCTCGGTGATCTGTGAACCGATATGACAATCGACACCCGTTACCTCGATATGCGCCATCTCGGCGGCACGCTGGTAGACCTCCATCGCCCGCTCGATATCGACACCGAACTTGTTCTCCTTCAGGCCGGTGGAGATATAGGGATGGGTACCGGAGTCGACATCGGGATTGACCCGCAGAGAGATCGGGGCGATTTTGTCCATCGAAGCCGCAACGCGATTGAGTCGCTCCAACTCCGCCTCTGATTCGACATTAAAACAGCGAATACCGAGCTCCAGCGCGCGCTGCATCTCATCCGTCCGCTTGCCAACCCCGGAGAAGAGCACCTTACCCGGATCACCGCCTGCAGCAACCACCCGCTCCAGCTCACCCACCGAGACAATATCGAAACCGGCACCGAGGCGAGCCATTAGATTTAACACCGCCAGGTTAGAGTTGGCCTTCACTGCGTAGCAGATCAGGTGATCATGATCACCCAGTGCACTATCGAAGGCGCGGTAGTGGCGCTCAATGGTGGCACGCGAATAGACATAACAGGGGGTGCCGTAGTCGGCTGCCACAGCTGCAAGATCGACCGCTTCGCACTGGAGCCGGCCGCTAACGTAGTTGAAATGATCCATGCTGCTCCTGAACTAATGTGAACCTTTGCTGGGGGTGGTGGTCGTATCAGGCAGGTAGAGATCACCCTTCTGACCACAGCTGGCCAGAATGATAATCAGGCCGAGGAGTGGCCACAGACGTTTGAATATTGATTGTTTTTGCACTTTCATCTGTCCTGAATCAACACTTCGATGGGGAGTGCGCAGTATAATCGCAGCTTTGATCAATACCCAACTGGCTGTTACCGGCTAGTAAAATAGAGCGATATAAGTATTATCGGTCCACCAACGCATATCTTACTTTTTGGAGAGAGAAGCACGATGAATAATCAGCGTAGAACATTTCTCAAGGGCAGTCTGGCCGCCGGCACCGTGGGTGTCGCTGTAGGCGCTGGCCTGCTCGCCCCCCGTGCCGTCATGGCTGCATGGCCCAAGGCCGCTTTTGAAGCCAACGATTTCGGTGCGGCCATCTCT
>NZ_MPRL01000047.1:0-21681 GCF_002020875.1 Solemya pervernicosa gill symbiont
CGGGGCGCCGCAGGCATAAACGGTCGCGTTAAGTATTTGCCGCTTGCTTGGGCTTGGATGCCCAAAACAAGCTTCCGCAAAAATAGCGACTCCCCGAAACTCTACTTATTCCACTCATAGCAGTAGTTATCTTTCTGGCGCTATGGAGTACGGGGGCATCCAGCGTTACAACATCGCTGGGTAAGCTGCCAGGGCCTGCACAGGTCTGGCAGCAGACGATTCAGCTCTATGCAGAGCACAAGGCGGAGCGACAGAAGGAGGTCGCTTTTTATGAGCGCCAGGATCTGCGCAACGCCAAGAAGCTGGCGAAGAATCCCGATGCAACAATCAAGACTCGTCCCTACACCGGCAAGGCGACCTTTATCGATCAGATCTTCACCAGCCTGATTACGGTGGCAACCGGATTTATTATCGCCTCGTTGATTGCCATTCCGATCGGAATTGTCTGCGGCATGAGCGTTACGCTCTACCGTGCGCTCAACCCAATCATTCAGATCTTTAAACCCGTATCACCGTTGGCCTGGTTACCGATTGTCACCATGGTGGTGAGCGCGGTCTATGTGAGTGACGACCCGATGTTCGATAAGTCGTTCATTACCTCAGCGATCACTGTAACTCTCTGCTGTGTCTGGCCGACCATTATCAATACCACCGTCGGTGTCTCATCGATCGATAAGGACCTGATCAATGTGAGCCGTGTGCTGCGTCTCGGCTGGTTCACCAAGACGATGAAGATCGTACTGCCCTCATCGGTGCCGATGATGTTTGCCGGCCTGCGTCTCTCGCTCGGTATCGGCTGGATGGTGCTGATCGCGGCCGAGATGCTGGCGCAGAATCCCGGTCTTGGAAAGTTCGTCTGGGATGAGTTCCAGAACGGTAGCTCCAACTCGCTCTCGCGCATCATGGTGGCGGTGCTGGTGATCGGTATTCTCGGTTTCCTGCTCGATCGCGGCATGCTGATGCTACAGCGCTGGGCCACCTGGGATCGCAATGCAGTACTGCGTTAAATGATTTGTAGCCCGGATGTCGCGCATCGACACCCGGGGTGTTGTTAACAATAAGCTTCCCGGATTACACGCTGTTTCATCCGGGCTACACAAGATCTATCAAGGAGCTGTCATGAACAGTTATCTAAGTCTGGAAAATATGAGTATCACCTTCGACACCGATAACGGCCCGTTGAATGTACTGAATGATGTTTCACTCAAGGTCGATAAGGGTGAGTTTATCTCACTCATCGGACACTCCGGTTGCGGTAAGTCGACGGTGCTAAATATTGTTGCCGGTCTGCTCAACGCCACCACCGGTGGTGTGCTACTGGAGAACAAGGAGGTCACCGAACCCGGACCCGACCGTGCGGTGGTATTTCAGAACCACTCGCTACTGCCGTGGCTCTCGGTCTATGACAACGTATGACTCGCTGTCGATCAGGTCTTTAGCAAGACCAAGAACAAGCAGGAGCGCGATGAGTGGACACTGCATAACCTTGGGCTGGTGCATATGAGCCACGCATTGAACCTGCGTCCCGATGAGATATCTGGTGGTATGAAGCAGCGTGTTGGTATCGCCCGCGCCCTGGCGATGGAGCCGAAGGTACTGCTGATGGATGAGCCGTTCGGTGCGCTCGATTCTCTGACCCGTACCCACATGCAGGACTCACTGATGGAGATCCAGTCGGAGTTAAATAACACCGTGATCATGATCACCCACGATGTCGATGAGGCGGTGCTGCTCTCCGACCGGATCGTGATGATGACCAACGGACCCTCAGCCACTATCGGTGAAATTCTCGATATCGAACTGCAGCGCCCACGTGACCGACTGATGCTGGCCGATGATCCTACCTACAACCACTACCGCGCCGAGGTGCTGCGCTTCCTGCACGAACGCCACGCGCAGCCCGATGTGCCGGTTAATAAGAAGAGTGATGAAGAGAGAAGTGGACCGAAGCTGAAGTTGGCGGCAGGTTGAAACGTTGAGGTGGCGTAATCAGCTCTGTGTGTTTTCTGGGTAGTGTTGACTGCGGAGTGTAAGAGTGGACTGCATAAAACGTTTAGTCGGACTGGTGTCCATTACCTGGATCGTGCTGTTTATCATTGTTACAGCGGCATGGAATGTGACGGATAACTATCCGTGGGGCGTATCGATACTGATGGTGATGATGGCACTGGTTGCCGCGTTCTATCTGCTGTTAAGACTACGTGGGCAGTTTCACTATTGCAGGGGGCGATTTGACGAGGCTCGATTTGATGCATTAACAAACCTCTATAATCGACGTGAGGAGCAACTGCAGATTGAGAGGGAGATCACCCTCTGTCGGCGGAATGGAGAGATGTTTGGTCTCATCTTTTTCGATCTGAATCGATTTAAACAGATCAATGACCAGTATGGTCACGGTGTGGGTGATCAGGCGCTGATCGCAGTGGCTGATCGCTTACAGGCAAACATTCGAAAAAGTGATGAGGTTTTTCGTCTCAGTGGTGATGAGTTTCTCTGTCTGACTCGCTTCACACACTCCCTTGGAAGCTGTGAGGGGGTTGCTGAAAAATTAGAGAGCTCTCTGTGCGTCAGTGTTGAACTGGATCAATTAAAGCTATCTGTCAGCGCAAGTTCAGGTTGTGCAATTTATCCTGCCGATGGTGAGAGTATCAAGGCGTTGATCGAAACTGCAGATCAACGCATGTATCGTGATAAATCGATCAAAAATGGTCACCACTACATCGAGCCAGCAGTGGAGAGATGTTAAGCGGGTGCCTGGTTTGTAGATATGTAGTCTCGGGCTACACAGCTGTTCTGGTGTTTTCAGTAACAGCATGTTGTTTGACCTTGTTATGATGATTGTCTTATCGCTGTTCATCGCCATCTGGCTTCAGTGATTAATAAACAAGACGATGTCTCTTTATGCAATCACCCCTACCGATCCGCAACGGCGTATCTGCGAGCAAACACTTCCTACCAGTAGGTGACTGGAGCTCTATGCTGGAGTTTTTACTCGACTACTTTCCGAATGTGTCGCGTGAGATCTGGCTTGCTCGTATGGAGAGCGGCGAGGTGGTCAATGCGAATGGCGGGAAGCTAGCGCCCGATGATCCCTATCAAGCTGGCACCATGATCTACTACTACCGTGAAGTGGATGAAGAGACTCCAGTACCTTTTGATGAAGTGGTTCTGTTTCAGGATGAACATCTACTGGTGGTCGACAAGCCGCACTTTCTTCCCGTTATCCCAGCCGGTCGGTTTCTGCATGAGACCTTACTGGTACGGCTAAAACATAAACTTCAGCTTGAACACCTGATCCCACTGCATCGGCTCGACCGAGAGACGGCTGGGGTAGTGCTCTTCTCACACAATCCAGAGAGTCGTGGTGCCTATGCGTCACTGTTTGAGCAGTGTGAGATGAGTAAAGTCTATGAGGCGATAGCACCCACGCTGACGGATCGGCCACTGCTACTAACCTACCGCTCTTGAATAGAGAAAGGTGATCCATTTTTCCGCATGCAGGAGGTGGTGGGTGAGCCCAACTCCGAGACGTTTATCGAGCTGATCGAACAGCACGGCGATATCAGTCGATATCGTCTACGGCCCGTCACAGGAAAGAAACATCAGCTGCGGCTGCATATGGCGGCGTTGGGCGTTCCGATTCTTAATGATAAAAGCTATCCGGAACTACAATCTGAAAGGGGAGATGATTTTACCGCCCCTCTACAGCTGCTAGCTAAAACGATCGCCTTTGAAGACCCCTTTAGTGGAGAGAGGCGTTTCTTTCAAAGCGATAGAGATCTTGAGCTTTAACGTGTGGGCACAGAAGTGTACCCACCCTACGGCTGGGTGATCGAGCCTAAAAACCTTTGTGTTTTTTGCGGCTGGTTTTTGAAAGATGTTCTGTTTATTCGGTGACCAGTAGCGCAACTAGCAGCATGTTGATCAGTAGTAGTGCAATCGCCAGCCCGCGCCAGAAGCCGAGTGGATTGCGTTCGATCAGTGGCTGTTGCGCCTCTTTGATATAGGCGGGGTTGGGGTGGCTGAGGTCATGCTCGAACTCGGAGAGGATGTCGTAGCGGCGTGTCGCATCGAGGCGAACGGCACGCTCCAACGCCTTGTCCATCCAGAAGGGCAGCTCCGGGAAGTGGCGTTTGCCGGGAACGTAGCGCACCTGCATCAGATTGCGAGCATTGAGCTCACGGTCGTAGGGGAGCTTGCCGGTCAGCATCTCGTAGGTGATCACGCCGAGTGAGAAGAGGTCAGAGCGGCTGGTGGCGATATCACCGCGATGATACTCGGGTGCGGTGTAGTTAACGGTACCGAGCAGGTTGTCATCATCCAGTGGAGTGGCGATCTCCTCGATACCGGCGATCTTGGTCGATCCGAGGTCGATGATCTTCACCGTGCCGTGACCGTCGATAAGGATGTTCTCCGGCTTCAGGTCCTGGTGGATCATCTCGAGTCGATGGAAGGCACGCAGTCCATTAACCAACTGATGCACGATCTCGCGTACCCGTTGTAGATGAGGGCGTGGGTTGTCGTTCATCCACTGGCGCAGGGTCTGTCCCTCGATATGTTCGGTGAGGTAGTAGAGGAAGTGACGCTGACGCGGCTGATCGACAACCTTCAATACGTGGTCGCTGTTGAGACGTCGTCCCGCCCACTCCTCATGCAGAAACTGATTGATGTAGTCGGGGTCGTCGTTGTAGTTGACCGAGGGGGCCTTGAGTACCAGTCGTTCACCGCTCTCCTCATCCTCAACAAGAAACACCTCGGTACGTTTACTGGAGAAGAGTTCGCGCAGCACCCGATAGCCATCGATGCGCATACCGGCCGAGAGTGAGGGCGGGAAGGGGAGTTCGGTGAGGCTGCGATAGAACTCCTGTTCATTCTGATTGGGCAGTGACTCGACACTCACCAGCTGGCAGGTGAGGTTGTCATCGCTCTGCTGCTGTTCGGCATGTTTAACGATTGCCTCGCAGGTTGTCTGCAGCTCTCTGCCGCCTTCAATGAGCATCCGTTTCAGCGTGGCATCGTCGATGAATTCGTGTACGCCGTCGCTAAGCAGTAGAAACTGATCGCCCTGTTCCAGATTGATCGTACGAAAGTCGATATCGATATGAGGCTCGATACCCATCGCGCGGCTGAGGTAACTGCGATCGTTGGCGATCTGGATGCGGTGGTCGGTGGTCAGTCGTTCCAGGTCGTTATTGCGTAGTCGATAGACGCGCGTATCACCAACATGGAACAGGTAACCGGTGTTGGACTTGAGCACCAGTGCGCTAAAGGTGGTGACCATCCCTTTGGCGCTGTTGTACTCACGTTGTCCATTACCATAGAGCCAGCGATTGAGTGCTGAGAGCACCTTCTGTACTGAACTCTTTACCGTCCAGCTCTCCGGCGTGCTGTAGTAGTCGTTAAAAAATCCGCTGACACACGCCTCGCTCGCCTCACGTCCCGCCTCGCAACCACTCATACCGTCGGCGATCACGATCGATATGCCCTTGGTGTTGAGTGCCGAACCTTCGGGCGTGAGGATGCCGCAGGCATCTTCATTCTCTGCCTTGATGCCAGCGACGCTGTACTGACCGCTGGTGATGGTGAGTTGTCTGCTCATGGCGTTAGATAGTACCCCGGATGAGACAAAAAGAAGCGGGCGGTGCTGTAGCTGCTACAGACGCCGCCCGCTGTGGTTTGTTGAAAGATGATCAGGCGACGTCGATCATCTGCACGGTGCCATCAGGCATCACCTCGGCCATTTGGCCGGCTGGCTCATCGAGGAAGAGCAATACCGCTGCCAGTACCACGATCGCCGCGCCACCGATCACCATGAAGAAGATCGAGGGTGAGACGAAGGAGAGTATGGTGAGGAAGGTGACCGCGCCGACGTTACCGTAGGCACCCGCCATACCGGCGATCTGTCCGGTCATGCGACGCTTGACCAGTGGCACCATCGCGAACACCGCACCCTCACCCGACTGGACAAAGAATGAGCAACCCATGGTGACCAGTACTGCTACTGTGATCGGCCAGCTCGAATCGATCTGACTCATAACGAAGTAGCCGATCGAGAGGCCGGTGATCAGGATCGCGAGGCTCTTCTTTCGACCGATCTTATCGGAGGCGAGACCACCCGAGGCGCGTGCCACCAGATTCATGAAGGCGTATCCGGAGGCGAGCATGCCGGCCTGGACGATTGAGAGTTCGAAGGTGTCCATGAAGAAGAGCGGCAGCATCGAGACCACGGCCAGCTCGGAGCCGAAGGTGACGAAGTAGGCAAGGTCGAGTACTGCAACCTGCTTGAACTTGTAGCGTTCGATCTCCGGTACCGGTGCATTAAAGACGTGGCTGTTGATCTGGTAGATCCGAATAGTCTGGAAGATGTAGAGACCGATCAGTGAGGCATAGATCATGGTGGCGGGAGCATCACCCAGCATCTTCAGGTTGCTTGGACCGAGCTTCCAGGTGAGCAGCGCCAGTGCTGCATAGAGCGGGATGTTCATTAGCAGGTAGAGGAAGAAGTCGCCGCGACTGGAGATCTCCATCGCACCGTTTTTCTTCGGCTTGAAGTAGGTCGAGCCCTTGGGGGTGTCGGTAACGCTAAAGAAGTAGACCACCGAGTAGATCAGAATCATTGCACCGGTGGTGGCAACGGCATAACGCCAGCCATCATCACCGCCGTACCAGAGTGCGAGTGTTGGCAGGGTGAGCGCGGCTGCGGCGGAACCGAAATTACCCCAACCACCGTAGATGCCCTCAGCGAGACCAACCTCACGGGCAGGGAACCACTCGCTGATCATGCGAATACCGATCACAAAACCGGCACCGACAAAACCGAGCAGGAAGCGGATCATCGCCAGCGTTTCGAAATCATCAGCGAAGGCGAAACCGAAACAGAGGAAGCTTGAGACAAATAGCAGCATCGAAAAGATGCGGCGAGGTCCGAAGGCGTCAACCAGCATACCGATAATGATGCGCGCCGGAATGGTCAGCGCCACATTAAGGATCAACAGCATCTTCACCTCCTGATCGCTCAGACCGAAGGTCTCACGGATCGATGCCATCAATGGTGCATGGCTGAACCAGACAACAAAGGTGAGGAAAAAGGCGAACCAGCTGAGGTGCAGGATGCGTGTCTTTCCGCTAAAGGAAAACAGGTTGAGTTTCGATTCCGACATTGGAATTAGGTCTCCGTCATTGAAGTTGATGAACCTCTATTAGCAAGTTCCGGGCCAGCTTTTCAAAGTGGCAAAAAAGCCCTGTTTTGGCTGATTTTGTTTCCTTTCGCACGGCGCTTCGCTGGGTGGTGGTGCGTGCTCTAACCTCTCTGCACCAAAAGGGGGGTTGTCTCTGCGCTGTTGCCGCGCACCTGTTCCGATGAACGCACCGATCTGGTGCTTAAGGGGGGTGTTGAAGACATAGTGAATTTATTGGTATTTCATAACCAACTGAAAAGCATAGATAAATAAAAGTTCGTTGATGGGTGGATGACACTGGCATGCCCCTTGCTCTAGAGAGGGACAAGCTCACTGCAACAACGGAATACTCACTATGAAAGAAAGATTGATACTGATTGGAAACGGCATGGCCGGTGTGCGCACGCTCGAAGAGCTGCTGAAGATCGCACCCGATACCTATGAGATCACCGTCTTCGGTGCCGAGCCCTACGGCAACTACAATCGCATCATGCTCTCGCCGATGCTCACCGGTGAGGCAACGCTCGATGAGATCATGCTCAACACCCCCGAGTGGTACGCCGAGAACAACATCACTCTGCATACCGGTAAGACGGTAGTGAGGATAGATCGCAAGAACCGCCTGGTGATCACCGATGACGGTATGGAGGCGAGCTACGATCGCCTGCTGGTTGCCACCGGCTCCAACCCCTTTATCTTGCCGGTACCGGGTCACGAGCTCGAAGGTGTGATCGGCTTCCGCGACGTGAAGGATGTCGAGACGATGGTCGAGACCTCGAAGCAGTATCGCCATGCAGTAGTCATAGGTGGTGGTCTGCTCGGTCTTGAGGCGGCCAACGGTCTGCAGAAACACGGTATGAAGGTTCGCGTGGTGCATATCCGCGACACCCTGATGGAGCAGCAGCTCGATACAGAGGCTGGCACCCTGCTGCAGCAGGAGCTGGAGGAGCGCGGCGTTGAATTCATTATGGGCGCCTCGACCAAGGAGATCCTTGGCCGCAAACGGGTACAGGGTGTTACCTTTGAAGATGGTCGTGAGGTGACCGCCGATCTGGTCGTGATGGCGGTCGGTATTCGTCCCAACATCGCCCTGGCCGAGTCGGCCGGTATCTACTGTGGTCGCGGTATCGTCGTTAACGACACCATGCAGACCTATGACCCACGCGTCTACGCGGTGGGTGAGTGTGTACAGCACCGTAACCAGTGTTACGGTCTGGTCGCACCGCTGTTTGAGATGGCCAAGGTCTGTGCCAACCACCTCGCCCAGCTCGGTTACGGTCGTTACGAGGGATCGGTCACCTCGACCAAGCTGAAGGTGACCGGTGTCGATCTCTTCTCGGCGGGTGACTTTGTCGGTGACGATGAGTGTGAGCAGATTGTCTACCGCGACCCCTCAAAGGGCATCTATAAAAAGGTGGTGCTGAAGGACAACCGCATCCAGGGTGCGGTGCTCTACGGCTCGACCATGGACGGTCCGTGGTACTTCCAGTTGATGCGTGAGGAGGCCGATGTCAGCGCCTTCCGCGATACTCTGATGTTCGGTCAGGGCCACCTCGGTGATTCGGGCCACGGTGCCGGTAATACCGTGATGAATATGTCGGATGACACCGAGGTGTGCGGTTGTAACGGTGTCACCAAGGGCGACATCGTGCACGCTATCACCACCGAAGGACTCTTTACCCTTGATGAGGTGAAGGCGCATACCAAGGCCTCGGCCTCCTGTGGCGGCTGTAGTGGTCTGGTCGAACAGATTCTCGCCGCAACCGTTGGTAGCGATCTCTCCCATCCGAAGGTCAAACCGATGTGTGGCTGTACCGATCACAGCCACGATCAGGTGCGTGCAGCGATTGTCGATAGTGAGCTGACCTCAATGGAGGCGGTCTATCAGAAGCTGGAGTGGCGCAATCCGAATGGTTGTCCCACCTGTCGTCCAGCGCTTAATTACTACCTGATCTCCTCCTGGCCGACCAAGGCGGTCGATGATCCGCAGTCGCGCTTCATCAACGAGCGTGCCCACGGCAACATCCAGAAGGATCGTACCTACACCGTCGTGCCGCGTATGTGGGGCGGTGTCACCACCCCCGATGAGCTGCGTGCCATCGCCGATGCGGCCGATAAGTATGAGGTGCCGATGGTCAAGGTGACTGGCGGTCAGCGTATCGATCTGGTTGGTCTGAAGAAGAATCAACTACCGGCGATCTGGTCAGACCTGAATGATGCCGGCATGGTCTCTGGCCACGCCTACGGCAAGGCGCTGCGAACGGTTAAGACCTGTATCGGTTCACAGTTTTGTCGCTTCGGTACTCAGGACTCAGTCGCGATGGGTATTGATCTGGAGAAGCTGAGCTGGGGTTCCTGGACCCCGCACAAGTTCAAGATGGCCGTCTCCGGCTGTCCGCGTAATTGCGCCGAAGCGACTATCAAAGACTTTGGCGTGGTGGCAGTCGACTCGGGTTATGAGCTACATATCGGCGGTAACGGCGGTATCAAGGTACGTGTCACCGATCTGCTGGCCCGTGTCGAGACCGATGGTGAGGTGCTCGAGTATGCCGCGGCCTTCATGCAGCTCTATCGCGAAGAGGCGCGCTATCTGGAGCGTACTGCGCCGTGGATCGAGCGTGTCGGTCTCAACTATGTGAAGGAGCGCCTCGTCGATGATGTTGAGAATCGTAAGGCACTCAGTGCCCGCTTCCTGATCTCGCAGGAGATCTCGCAGAAGGACCCCTGGGCCGAGCATACCAAGCCTGAGCATCGTCTCGAATTCGTACCGATGAAAACCTTTAACGAAGATGAGGAGAAGGTCGTTGCTAACGGCTGATTTCAGATCAATCAGCGGAGAACCGATATGAGCACTCTCTACGAACGTTTGGGTGGTGAAAAGGTGATCGATGCCGCTGTCGATCTCTTTTACAACAACGTGATGGCCGATGAGCGCATCAACTACTTCTTTGAAAATACCGATATGGCCAGGCAGCGTGGCCACCAGAAGAAGTTTCTTAGCTTCGCCTTCGGTGGCTTGCCGAACTACTCCGGGCGGGGAATGCGCGAGGCGCATGCTCCGCTGGTTAAGAAACTGGGTCTTAACGATAGTCACTTCGATGCGGTGATCGAGAACCTCGGTGCCGCGCTGCAGGCGCTGAATGTTCCTGCTGAACTGATCGGTGAGGCGGCATCAATTGCCGAATCGATACGTGACGATGTGCTCTGCAGATAGTGCAGAGCGAAATTGATAGAGGATTAAATAATGTCGAACTGGGTTGAGATTGGAAAGCTTGATGATATTCCCCGTTTGGGTTCACGGGTTGTGGCGAGTGGTGATGAAGAGATCGCGATCTTCCGCACCTCAGATGATGAGCTGTTCGCCCTGCGCAACAAGTGCCCACACAAGGGCGGGCCGCTCTCCGAGGGGATTGTGCACGGTAAAAAAGTGACCTGTCCGCTGCACAACTGGAACGTTGATATCGATTGCGGTGCGGTTGTCGCGCCCGATGAAGGGTGTGTGCCGACCTATGAGGTGAAGGTTGAGGCGGGTGTGATCTCGCTCAACACGGTTGCCAATAAAAACTGCTAAACGCTACGCGGGTAGTGTCTGCGTACTACCTGTTTCCAACGAACTGAGGTGAGATAGATGCTTTTTGGTCGTCAGAAGAAGAACCCGATCACGATCGCCAATAAGGATGTGCAGGAGTGGAAGTACGCCACCTGCGGTTACTGCTCCACCGGTTGTTCCATTGAGGTGGGTCTCGACAGTAACGGCAGGGCAGTCGCCTCGCGCGGCGTTGCCGATGCCAATGTGAACCAGGGCAAACTCTGCCTGAAGGGGATCTTTGAGCACGAACTGTTCGACTCCGCCGGACGAGGCCTGACGCCGAAGATGCGCGAGCACTGGCACCAGCCGTGGGCCGAGACCAACTGGGATGCGGCGCTCGACAAGGTGCACGACGAGATCGTCTCTATCCAGCAGAAGTATGGCCGCGACTCCGTGGCGGTGATCTCCACCGGGCAGATGCTGACCGAGGAGTTCTACACCCTCGGCAAGCTGACCCGCGGCCTGATCGGTACCAACAACTACGACGGCAATACATGGCATCGGCCGTCTCGGGCTACAAGCGCTCCTTCGGCTCCGACGGCCCACCTGGCTGCTACGACGATTTTGAGCACACCGACTGCCTGATCGCCTGGGGCTCCAATCTGCCCGAGCAACATCCGATCATCTACTGGCGTATGAAGGAGGCGCAGGAGCGGCGCGGCTTCCCGCTGGTAGTGGTCGATCCGCGTGTCACCATGCTGGCACAGAATGCCCATATCCATCTGCCGATCACGCCCGGTACCGACGTGGTGCTGCAGAACGCGCTGATGCATGTGCTGATCAAGGAGCAGATGATCGATGAGCGCTATATCGCCGCCAATACCAACGGCTTTGATGCGCTGAAGTCGGAGGTCGAAAAGTACGACCCGGTGACCGCCTCGAAGATCTGCGGTATCGACGAGGATTCGATTCGCCAGGTGGCACGTCTCTTCGGCAACGCCGGTGCGGCGATGCAGATCTGGACCATGGGTATTAATCAGTCGACCCACGGTTCCGACGGCGTGGTCGGTATCAACAACCTGGCGCTGCTCACCGGCAACATTGGCAAACCGGGTGGCACCAGCCTCTCGATCACCGGCCAGTGCAACGCGATGGGTACCCGCGAGTGGTCCTCCTGTTCCGGTCTACCTAACTACCGTGTGCTGGAGAATCCCGAACACCGTGCGGAGATCGCCAGGGCGTGGAACGTTGATCCCGAATTCTTCCCCAAGCAGCGAGGCATGTTCCAGACCGATATCTACCACGCCATTGAGTCGGGTCAGATCAAGGGGCTCTGGCTGATCGCCACCAATCCGCTTACCTCACTGCCCAACAGTGCGCGGGTGCGCAAGGCGATGGAGAAACTCGAGTTCTGTGTTGTGCAGGACTGCTACGAAGATACCGAGAGTGCCCACTACGCCCATGTCTATCTGCCTGCCGGTACTTGGGCGGAGAAGGAGGGGGTGATGACCAACACCGAGCGGCGCATCAATCTGGTTACACCGATCAGCACCCCGCCGGGTGAGGCGAAGCCCGACCTGTGGGTCTTCAATCGTATGGCGGAGCGTTTCAACAAGGAGGGTAGGGTGAGCTTTCCGGAACGCGCCCCCGATGTGTTTCTCGAGATGGGTTCACTCTCGAAGGGGCGTCTCTGTGATATCTCCGGCATGAACCACGAACTGCTGGAGCAGAGTCGTGGTGTTCAGTGGCCCTACACCGAGCAGCAGTTGGAGAGGGGTGAGGCACCGCCGAAGGGTGGCAAGCGCCTCTACACCGAGGATGGCGCTTTCAGCTATCCCGACGGCAAGGCGAAGCTGATACCGCTCCCCTTTATCGATAACAACGAGGTGCCGGATGAGAAGTTCCCCGTCTGGCTCAATACCGGTCGTCTGATCGAGCACTGGCACGGCCGTACCAAGACCGGCAAGATCGGTAACAACAACAAATACAGTCCCATTCCGTTCATCGAGATCAATCCCGATCTGGCAGCGGAACTGGGGGTTGAGCGCGGTGATTATGTGCGTCTCGTCTCGCGCCGCTCCGATGCGGTGGTGATGGCGCAGCCGACCCACCGTGTACCGAAGAACATGGTCTTCCTTCCGTTCCACTTCCACGACTGTGCCAACCGCCTCACCCTGGGGCTGCTCGATCCGCACTCGCGTCAGCCCGCCTACAAGCAGTCGGCGATTCGCATCGAGACGATTGCCGATCAACTCGGTGCCGCGCGTCTGAGCATGGAAATGAGAAAATTTTGAGGTGTTGCGATGTTAGTTAAAGTGACAGATTCAGCAGTAGAGCAGAGCATCGAAGGTGAAGCGCCGATCTTCAAAGCGCGTGCCAATGAGCCGACCTATGCGCTGCTCAATGATCCGAGTAGTCAGACACATAACCGCTACGGAAGGTCGATAGAGACCGTGACTGAGGAAGACCCACGCTACGGTGTCAGTCTCAAGATCAACGAAAATCCTGAGATTGGCGATAATCCCAACCGCTACAAACAGCACGGCTTCTACTTCAACGCCGACAACTGTATCGCCTGCCACGCCTGTGAGGCGGCCTGCAGTGAGAAGAACGACAACCCGGCGCACATCGCCTTCCGCTCGGTCGGTTTTGTCGAGGGGGGTAGCTATCCCGCCTATCAGCGCCTCAACATCTCGATGGCGTGCAACCACTGCGACAATCCGGTCTGTCTGAAAGGTTGTCCGACCCGCGCCTATACCAAGTTCGCCGAGTATGGTGCGGTGCTGCAAGACCCCGATATCTGTTTCGGCTGCGGCTACTGCACCTGGGTCTGTCCGTACAACGCGCCGCAGCTCGATCCGGTGAAGGGGCAGGTGACTAAATGTAATATGTGTGTCGACCGTCTTGAGGTAGGACTCAAACCCGCCTGCGCCTCCGCTTGTCTCGGCAAGGCGCTCGACTTCGGTGTGATCGAGAACGTGCCCGAGGGGCGAACCCAGGCGAAGGCGGAGATCCCCGGCTTCCCGCGCACCGACATCACCAACCCCAACATCCGCTTCCAGCAGACGCGCACCACCCAACGCGACATGCAGCGCGTCGACAGTACCCCGCTCAAGTACCACCGTGACGATAGCGAGGGCAGGTTCCGTCCGGCACTCGATCCGAAGCACGGCTTCAAGCGTGAGTGGAACCTGAAGAGGCTGCTCGGTTCGCATGAGAATGCCCATATTGCCTTCACCCTGAGTGTGCAGACGGTAATGGGTGCCTTTGCCATGCTGGTACTCGGCAGCTGGTTCGGTCAGGAGGCGATCGCTAACTTCGCCGCCAGCTCCGCCTTTGTGCCAGCGCTGTCGGTGATGTTTGTGATGATGGCGGTCGGTCTGTTCAAGCTCAATATGCATCTGGGCAAACCGCACCGCTTCTATCGCGGTTTCTACAACCTGCGCATGTCGCCGGTGAGTCGTGAGATAGCGGGGGTCACCCTCTTCTTTGTCGGCCTGGCCGGTTTCACCCTCTTCGCCCTCTTCGCCCTCTTCGCCCTCTCCGATGAACTCTTCGGTCACAACTTCCCGGTGGTGATCCAGGATGTATTCGCGGTGCTGGGTCTGGCGGGTGCCGCTATTGGCGGTTACTTCATGTACAAGCTCTACCGCATTCCGGCGCGCCCCTTCTGGGACCACTGGCAGACCGCCGCTACCTTTGCCGGTAGTGCACTGAGTCTCGGTGCACTGCTACTGGCGGTAATCGCACTGCTTACCGCTCAGATGACGCCGGAGCTGGGCCGTCTGCTGGCGATGATCGCCGGTGTTGGTCTGGCGCTGGAGGGCGTGGGACTGCTCTACCACGCCAGGGATCTGAAGGGGCATGAGAGTGAAGGTGCCGCCTCCTTCTACGAGCAGTCGACCACCTTCGGTTACGCCTACTGGCTGCGCAACGGCCTGCTGGCGGTCTCACTGATCGTTGCGGTCGGCATGGCGCTGATGGGATTGATCGACGGCTGGGCCTTCGCACTGCTGGCAGTAATGGCGCTGGTCAGCTCAACCATCGGTCGCGCGCTTTTCTATGTACTGGTGATTCCCACCACTATGCCCGGCGCCTTCTTCTGGAAGAACAGAGGGTTTGTCGAGCATGCGCGTGAAGTCGGTCTCGCCGATATGCCGCAGCTCGGCGTCGCCTACGAGCAGCACCACCAGTTCAAGGTGAGGGAGCTGGTTGAAACCATCCGTACCACAACAGTGCGCGAAAAACTTTCGCAGCTGTGGCGCATCGTGACGGGCTAATATCGCGCAGAGGCCTGTAGGTGTGACACGTACCACCAGGCCTCTGCGCTATGATTGGTGACACCCCTTATTAAGTAAGGGTATTTAAAGCCATGCGGCTATCCGGTATGCTTAGCAACTAAATGGAATATTGATTGGCACGGAGCTGCCCCCCCCCCCCTATAGCGACTCCTCTGATTTCATATGCTGTTGGCATGATCTGCCGATTGCGTATCTGCTTGTGATTAATATTCATAAAAATAAATGGTTATGCAGTGCATTGTGTCGCTGTGTGGCTTTTTTAGTATCTGGGTAATTACTTCAGGTACTGATTTAAAGATGTAAGTAAGTTGGATTTAACAATACTAATCAGGAGTAACAATGAAGAAGATTACAGCAGGTTTGGCCCTATCCGTTGCACTGCTTTCGGGCTGCTCGAGTATTATCAGTAAATCGGATTACGCCGTTGCGATCACCAGTCACCCAGAGAATGCGAACTTTGTGGTAACCAATAAATCGGGCATGAAGGTTGATAGTGGTATGACGCCAGCGACTGTCTCACTGAAGTCATCATCTGGATTTTTTGAGGGTGAGACCTACACCATCGTTGTTAGCAAGGATGGATATAGCGATAAGAGCTACACCATGACCAGTTCCATCGATGGCTGGTACTTCGGCAACATTTTGTTTGGTGGAATCATCGGTATGCTGATCGTCGATCCTATGACTGGTGCGATGTATAACCTGCCAGAGCAGGTTGTGGTCTCTCTGGATCAGAGTGTGGCGGAGATCAAATCCGATACGCTCAAGATCGCGACGATTGATTCCCTCTCTACAGAGCAGGTTCTAAGGCTACAGAAGATTCAATAATCGAACACCAGGAGCCTGGACTGTGCCTAGCCTACGACTAGCCGCAAAGGTCGTAGTTGTTGACGGATTTGGCTGTAGGGCAGGTCGTAGTTTGATCAAAAAGAGGACGCCGTGCGTCCTCTTTTTTTGTTTGAATAATCAGCTTGTTATCCTAGGTTTGAACTTGGTTTTTAACTGAAAGGAGTGAAAATGAAAATCATAAAAATGTTTGTTGTCTCGATAGGGCTGCTCTACCTTTATGGCTGCGCTTCGGGGGCGAAAATGGAGAATATGGCGCATACAGATGTGGTGGTAACGCCGAGGGCGTATGACGCGGCGTTGAAAAATGGTGTCGAGGTCGCTTCCGTTACGGGCGGTGAGGAGACCAATCCAGCCTGGACATCAGAGATCGGTAATGAAGAGTTCTCTGGCGCGGTGAAACAGTCGCTCGCTTCGCAGGGTCTTCTGGCCGAGACTGGTCGTTATCAGTTGCAGATTGAGCTTAAGGAGGTCGATCAGCCGATGTTCGGTTTTGATATGACCGTGACGACACATGTCCGATATGTATTGACAGATAGCCAAAATAGCACTGTGATCTTTGATGATACGCTGGCGGCGGCGCATACCGCCACGGTTAGTGATGCATTTGTCGCGATCAAGCGTCTGCAGATGGCGAATGAAGGGGCTGGTAAGAAAAATATTGAGGCGCTGCTGAAGAAGCTGTCAGAGCTGAAGATTTCAACAAATCAGGTCTCTGTGGTCGACTGAGTTGGACTGCGTTGCAAATGAGTGCCGATGCCAGTTTTAGTGACGCGAGGGTGTGTTTTCTGCAATGCTTCTACCTATAGGTATATAAATTGGTTGGAGGCAAACAAGATGTCTGAAGAGAATAGATCGAACCTCGGTACGATGATTATCGTCGGTGGCTCATGGATCGGTGGGGCGGTGATGTGCACCATTATGTACGTGATGATGAATGCGATGCTGAATATGCAGGAGTCGATGAACGCCATGATGTCATCTATGCAGGCGATGCAGACCGACATGGGCAGCATGTCGGGTGATATGGGTGAAATGAAAGGCGGCATGAACACCATGGCGGTGAAGATGACCGAGATGGAGCAGGAGATCGCCGAGGTGGATACCCATATGTCGGACATGTATGTGCTGATGTCAGATGACCTTGATTCACTTGCCCGTAATGTCTCGATTATGGCGCCTTCTGTTGCGAGTATGGGGCCGTCGATGAACCGAATGGGTTACAACATCGATCGTGGCGTGAACTCCTTCTCCAACCCGGCGGACTATATGGGCAACATGTTTCGTTAAGCATTTGAGTTGATCTTTGGTGAATGTCCGGTGTTCACTGCATGCGCTGTAGCACTCCCATTACCTGCTCTCAGGGATGTTTGTCTCCATATCTCATATTCACGTTATCTTGTTGTATTGTCAGTCTCTAACCGGGTGATGCCTGGTTTGTAGGTGGTTTTCTGACGCCGTCTGTAGGCGGTAGCTGTAAGTCAATGGCATCAGGTTTAAATGGGCTGGATAACAACAACTAACCAGATGCTGGCGCTGGTTTGAGTCAAAAAGAAACTCTCTGTTTTCTTGTCTATATTCAGAGGCATGAGAACAAAGATGCGAGAGACGCCGCTAATAGCGGCGATTGATCACCTGTTACGGCGTATTCCCCCTGAGACTGTTGTTATTGCAACCGCACTGGTGGCGATCTCGGCCTTTATTGGTGTTTACCTTTATGAGCGGCAGGTCGAGGAGATCTCTCTCTCCGTTGAATTTGAAACTGCGGCTGGCGAGCGAATTGATGCGATCAGTAATGAGTTGGCGCGTCATGAGCAGATCGTACGCGCCCTTTCAGCCTTTGTTAAAACCAACCCCAAGGTCTCCAAGGCCGATTACAGCACCTATGTTCGCCAGTTGCTGACGTCACATGGTGATTTTCAGGCTCTCGAATGGATACCCCGCGTAACCCATGATCAGCGGACAGCATTTGAGAGATCTGCGAGCGAACTCTACCCAGGCTTTCAAATCAGTGAGATCAGTGAGGAGGGGGTGCTGGTTGGTGCTGCAGAGCGTGATATCTATTTCCTCGTTTTCTATATCGAACCGACGGATGGAAACGAGAGTGCATTGGGTTTTGATCTTGCCTCAGAGATGGGCCGACGTGTTGCGCTTGAGCAGGCACGTGATAGTGGCCAGTCGTCAACTTCCGATCCACTTAAACTTGTACAAGAAGTGAACGGTGCCGCAGCTTTCCTTCTCTATGTGCCTGTCTATGAAGGTGTAGAGCCACCAGCTTCTGTTGTAGGGCGGCGTAATAGGTTGCTCGGGTTTGCGCTGGGAGTTTTTCACATTAACGATATGGTGGAGGAGGCGATATCGATCCTGAAGCCGCGTGGGATCGATATCTGGATTGATGAGCGATCACAGGATGGGGAATTACAACAAATCTATCGACATCAATCCCGCATCGCCAGTCAATCGATCAGGGCGATGGCATCTTCCGATGCTCGATTCGTAAAGGCGGAGACGATCAAAGTGGCCGGAGGTGAGTGGCGAATAGTCACGGCGCCAGCATCTGGCTACTTTGAACCGCAGTTAGGCTATGCCGCCTGGGTGCTGCTAGTGGGAGGGGTGTTTACAACCCTATTTATTGCCATATATGTCTACTCTTGGCAGCGCCAGTTTCGCGCTACTCAGGAGAGTGATGAGCACTTTCGTTATCTGTTTGAAAATATGGCGCAGGGAGTGGTCTACCAGAATGTAGAAGGAAATATCACCGCTAATAATCCGGCGGCTGAGAGAATTCTTGGTCTTGAAAGGACGGAGTTGAACGGGCGCCACTCGAACGATTCGCGGTGGCAGGCGATTCACATCGATGGGTCTGAATTCCCGTTTGAGACACACCCTTCAATGGTGGCTCTGCATTCAGGGCGTGTGGTCAAGGATGTAGTAATGGGGGTGTACAACCCAATCGAGAGTGGACACCGATGGATACTGGTTAACAGCGTTCCAGAGTTTGAGCCTGACGAGAAGAAGCCCTGCCAGGTGATTACCACCTTTGATGATATTACCGACCTTAAACACGCTACTGAGGAGGCTGAAGCGCAGCGTGATATAGCGCAGAGTTATCTCGATATTGCCGGTGTGATGATGTTGGCGCTTGATCACGACGGAAACGTGATGATGATTAACCGCAAGGGGTTGGAAATTGTCGGTTATAACGAAGATGAGGTGGTTGGGCGTAACTGGTTTGATCTCTGCATCTCGGTAACTGAACAGGAGCGGCTCTGGGGTGAGGTGTTTACACCGCTGCTGTCGGGGCAACATCAGATGGGTGTGATTACCCATGAGAACTGGATTATCAACAGCTCGGGTGAACGGCGATTAATCGAGTGGTCCAATACCGTACTGCAGAGAGACGTAGAGGGAAAGGCGATAGGCACTCTGAGTTCTGGTACCGATGTAACCGAGCGGCGGATGGGTGAAGAGGGGTTGTTGCTGCGTAATCGGGCCGTTGAGGCAACACTCAATGGCGTGTTGATTACCGATGCAATACGCCCAAATAACCGTATTACCTACGTCAATCCAGCCTTCGAACTGATCACGGGCTATCGTGCAGAGGAGGTTATTGGGAAAAATCCAAATTTCCTTCAGGGAATGGAGCAGGAGCAGCCGGAGTTGGAGAAGATCCGCCAGGCCGTTGCCGAACACCGTACCGGCAGCGCACTGCTGCGAAACTATCGTAAGGATGGATCGCTGTTTTGGAATGATCTCCATGTTGCACCGGTTCAGGATGAGAATGGTCGGGTGACGCACTATGTTGGCATTATCAATGATGTTAGCGAATACAAACGTTATGAGAATCAGCTTGAATACCAGGCCAACCATGATGACCTGACCGGATTGCCCAACCGTAACCTGATGCAGGATCGTCTCAGTCAGGCGATCGCCTATGCGCATCGCTATCAACGCATGGCAGCGGTGCTGTTTATCGATATTGATCAGTTCAAGGTGATCAATGACAGTCTGGGTCACTCGGTCGGTGATCACATGCTGAAGATATTTGGTGACCGGCTGAAAACCTTTGCTCGCGAAGGCGACACGGTAGCCCGATATGGTGGGGATGAATTTGTGATGGTCTTTGCTGATGTGGGGAGTGTTGATGATATTCCACCGATAGCGAATCGATTACTGGTAGATGTAGCGCAGTCAATCGATTACAAAGATATCAATCTGCATATTACCGTCAGTGCCGGTATTAGCATCTTTCCTCGTGACGGAAGTAATAGTGAGACTCTGCTAAAGAATGCCGATGCGGCGATGTATCGTGCCAAGGAGCTGGAGCGTAATAACTTCCAGTTCTTTACCGAGGAGCTCAATACGCGAGTGATGGAGCGTGTGACACTTGAGAGTGAGCTGCGTCGTGCAATTGAAAACGATGAGTTGTTACTCCACTACCAACCACAGGTGAATCTGGTCAGTGGAAAAATCACCGGTTTTGAAGCGCTGCTGAGATGGGAGAACCCCAAGCATGGTCTGATTCCTCCTAATCGGTTTATTCCGTTGGCAGAGGATACCGGGCTGATTATCCCGATTGGCGACTGGGTGTTACAAACGGCCTGTGCCCAGGCTGTGGCGTGGCGGGAGATGGGGCTGCCGCCCGTGGTGATGTCGATCAACGTTTCAATGCATCAACTGCGGAGTCTGGAGTTTAATCACACCATTGCGGCGGCTCTAAAAAGGCATCAACTGCCAGCAGAACAACTAGAGATTGAGGTGACAGAGAGTGCGCTGATGGATGATCCTGAAGGGGTGAGAAAGTTGCTGGAAAAGGTACGTGACATGGGGGTTATGATCGCTCTGGACGATCTTGGTACCGGTTATTCAAGCCTCAGTCAGTTGAAACACTTCCCCTTCGGTCGGCTCAAGATCGATCAGTCGTTTGTCGCCGAGCTGGTTCATGAGACAGAGAGTGCAGCGATCGTACGTACCATCATCGCCATGTCTCAGGGGCTGGGATTGAATGTGATTGCAGAAGGGGTGGAGACCGAGTCACAACTTTCGATATTACGTAGAAATGGTTGTTACGATATTCAGGGCTACTACTTTAGTCGATCGGTTGAGAGTGCCCAGGCACAAGAGATGTTGCAGAACGGTAACGTGATCGATATACCCAATGACGAAGGAGCGCGTACGCCTACGCTTCTATTGGTTGATGATGAGCCGAATATCCTGAGAGCGCTGAAACGTACGCTCAGGGATGAGGGTTATCACATTCTCGCAGCAGAGAGTGCGGACGAGGCCTTTGAGCTGCTGGCCCAAAATGAGGTGGATGTGATTGTCTCGGATCAACGTATGCCAAAGATGAATGGCGTTGAGTTATTGAATATTGTTAAAGAGCTCTATCCCGATGCCGTTCGCATGATACTGAGTGGTTATACCGATCTTGATACGGTGACCGAAGCAGTCAATAGGGGGTGGATCTACCGCTTCCTCGCTAAGCCATGGGATGACCAGCAGTTGCGCGGTCATATACGCGATGCTTTCTCATCTCATATGCAATAGCAGTTGTCTCAACATAAGTCGCATTAGTGGTCTACGTTTACTGCGCGGTCAGAGGATGTCCGTTTCTGCAGGGTCTGATTGCTGTTGCAGAGAGCTTGTGTGATAGTCGTTTATTCCAACATCACTTTAGATGTTTTCAAAGGAGGTAGTTCGATATGGCTTCAAAGAAAGTGAAAGGTCTGACGCTGACCGCCATGGATAGCGAAGCGAAGGCGGTTAGTCCGCGATAGTCGACGCCGTCTGCCTATTCGTAGTTGAGAGCGGGAGCGAACGACGAAGA
>NZ_MPRL01000048.1:0-21666 GCF_002020875.1 Solemya pervernicosa gill symbiont
TAAGAACCCCTACCTGTCGTTCAAGTTCAAGGGCGCAGCTAAGGGTGACAAGCTGACCATCAGCTGGGTCGACAACAAGGGCGGTTCCGACTCTGTCGAAACCGCAATCAAGTGATCACCACACCAGAAGGAGTGACTTCTATGAAAAAGAGAAGCATCAAACTGCTGGCAGCAGCAGCGACGCTACTCATCGCCCCGATGGTGTCTATCGCAGACCCGGCGGGTGACGTTGATACCTACCACAAGGTTATGAAAAAGAAATTCCCTGAGGTTCCAATGCAGGAGTACGCCAACGGCGTATACGCGATCGATGAGATCAAGCGTGCCAACTGGGAAGCGATTGAAGAGTTCCCTCCCTACGAGACCTTCATTGATGATGGTCAGGCTATCTGGGATAAACCTTTTGCCAACGGCAAGGGTTACAAGGACTGCTTCGAGAAGCCCGGCATCTACGGCGACTACCCTCGTTGGGACGCAGAGAAGGGTATGGTTACCACCCTCTCTCTGGAGATCAACAAGTGTCTAGAGGCCAATGGTGAGAAGCCAATGAAGTACGGCAAGGGCAAGATTGCCTCCCTGCTGGCCTACATGGCTTACGAGTCACGCGGTGTTGTCACCAACATTGAAGTACCTAACGATCCAGGCGCTATGGCGGCCTACGAGGATGGTAAGGAGTTCTACTTCAAGCGTCGTGGTCAGCTCAACTTCTCATGTGCAAACTGCCACATCCAGAGTGCTGGCATGAATATCCGTAGTGAGAAGCTGAGTCCTGCACTGGGTCACACCAGCCACTTCCCGGTTTACCGTTCGAAGTGGGGCGCACTCGGCACCCTTCACCGTCGTTTCAAGGGCTGCAACAAGCAGGTTCGTGCCAAGCCCTTCAAGATGCAGGGTGAAGAGTATCGCAACCTCGAGTACTTCCTGACCCACATGAGCAACGGTATTGTGCTCAACGGTCCAGGCGCACGTAACTAAAAAAAGCACTACCGGAGCAGCCCGACCCACCGGGGTCGGGCATCTCTGCTCCACTCCCTTACACACCACTAATTAAGAACCCCGGAGAAGCAATGAATCTCTCCCGTCGTGAATTCCTACAGATGCTCGCTGTTGCGGGTGTCTCAGGCTTTAACCTCTCTGCATGCGCCGAGACGCCAATCGTCTCTGGCCGCCCGAGTAAAGCCCCGGCAGACCTCTATGAGGTGCCCAATTTCGGTAATGTTTCACTGATGCACTACACCGACTGTCACGCTCAGCTGACACCGGTCTACTTCCGTGAACCCAACATCAACCTCGGTATCGGCTCGATGCGCGGTAATGCGCCGCATCTGGTCGGCGATGCCTTCCTCAAGACCTTCGGCATGCCTGCGGACGGTATCGAGGCGCACGCCTTTACCTACCTAAACTTTGAAGAGGCGGCCCGTACCTACGGCAAGGTCGGCGGTTTTGCCCACCTCTCTACTCTGGTTAAACGCATTCGGTCCAGCCGCCCCGGCTCACTGCTGCTTGACGGCGGTGACACCTGGCAGGGCTCAGCCACCTCACTCTTCACCAACGCACAGGATATGGTCGACGCGCAGAAGCTGCTCGGTGTCGACATCATGACCCCGCACTGGGAGATGACCTACGGTGCCGAGCGAGTCAAAGAGATTATCGAGAAAGATTTTGCTGGCCACATCGAGTTCCTGGCACAGAATGTCGTCGATAACGAATGGAATGAGGCGGTCTTCAGCCCCTACACCATCCGTGAAATCAACGGTGTACCGGTTGCCATCATTGGTCAGGCCTTCCCCTATACCCCGATCGCCAATCCACGCTACATGGTCCCTGACTGGAGCTTCGGCATCCGCGATGATCAGATGCAGGGTTATGTCGATGAGGTACGCGGCAAGGGTGCACAGGTCGTCGTCGTGCTGTCGCACAACGGTATGGATGTTGACCTGAAGATGGCTTCACGCGTCAGCGGTATCGATGCCATTTTCGGTGGCCACACCCACGATGCGGTACCGAAACCGATTACCGTGAAGAACCCAGGCGGCAAGACACTGGTAATGAACTCCGGCTCCAACAGCAAGTTCCTCTCAGTGCTCGACCTCGATGTACGCGATGGCAAGATCCAGGACTACCGTTATCGCCTGTTGCCAGTCTTCTCCAACCTGATCGAGCCCGATGCCGAGATGGCGGCCTACATTGAGAAGGTACGCGCACCGTTCAAGGAGCGTCTCGAAGAGCCACTGGCGATCTCCGACGAACTGCTCTATCGCCGTGGCAACTTCAACGGCACCTTCGATCAGCTGATCTGTGATGCACTGATGCAGGAGCTCGATGCCGAGATGGCCTTCTCACCCGGTTTCCGCTGGGGCACCTCGATTCTACCGGGTCAGACCATCACCTTTGAGGATCTGATGACCCAGACCGCCATCACCTACGCCGGTGTTACCCGTAGCGAGATGAGTGGTGATCAGGTGAAGATCGTGCTCGAAGATGTTGCTGACAACCTCTTCAACGAGGACCCCTACTACCAGCAGGGTGGTGACATGGTGCGCGTTGGCGGCCTCAAGTACGCCATCAACCCTAAAGAGAAGATTGGAAAACGCATCACAGACATGTCGATCAACGGCCGTGCCATTGAAGCCAACAAGACCTACTCGGTCGGTGGTTGGGCCAGCGTCGCCGCCCCTCTCGACAGCAAACCGGTCTGGGATGTGGTCGCCGACTACCTGCGTGCCAAGAAAACCGTTTCCATCAAGGAACTCAATGTCCCAACCATCAAGGGCATCGACAACAACCCTGGATACGAAACCATGTAACAGAACCGTTTGGTGAGTTGTTGCAATCCCCATTGCAACTATACTTTTGGGCCTCTTTTTGAGGCCCTTTTTTATGCGTTAAAGTATTTGATGCGCCACATCACACAGAGAGAGATCACCTTAGGGTCTGGCTTTTCGATTGGCCACAGGTAGAGTAGCAGTAGCTGCCGGGCTCAAGCTCTACATCAAAGGGTGTCTGCTTGGCGATATACGGTTCTGGAATCACACAACGCCATCCGGCTTTATGGGCGCTGATACCAAATCAGTTTAGATTGAAAGAGATACCGCCAGACACCCATCAGGTGCGCGGTTAAGAGGGTAGATAGGGCGTTGTCCAAACTTCATCTCGATGCGCTGCAGACGCATCACGTCGGCCCCATTTCACTTGAGTTGGCAGCAGGTAGCACGCTGGCACTTTCAGGTGCTTCAGGGGCTGGTAAATCGTTGTTATTACGGGCAATTGCCGATATCGATCCTCACCAGGGCACGATGCTTCTCGACGGTGCAAGCGCTCAGAGTTTCACTGCACCCGAATGGCGTCGGCGGGTAACGCTGCTACCGGCCGAGAGCCAGTGGTGGTTTGAACGGGTAGGCGACCATTTTAGTGACGCTGATGAGGCCGGTTTTTCCGCACTTGGGCTCACACTAGAGGCGCTCGACTGGCAGGTAAGCCGCTGCTCTACCGGTGAACGACAGAGACTCTCAATCCTTCGCACCCTGGCCAATCGTCCCTCGGTGCTGCTGCTTGATGAACCGACTGCCTCGCTCGATCAGGAGAATATCGAACGGGTTGAGGCACTGATCACGGCATACCGAGAGACAACCGGGGCAGCTTTGATCTGGGTCAGCCACGACCCACATCAGATTGAACGTGTTGCTGATCGTCACCTCCGTTTTGAAGCGGGCACTCTGGTAGAGGCGGCATGAACATTATCTCGTTAACACCGTTTGATCTGGCACTGGCGGCACTGCTGGTGCTGCTACTCGCCTTTATCTCCAGCAAAATGGCGCTCGATATCGCACCACGGCTATTGATCGCCGCCCTCAGGACCACGCTGCAACTGGCGCTTATCGGCGTGGTACTAAAGGCACTGTTCGCGAATGTAAATCTACTCTGGATCGCGCTAATCGCCTCCGCAATGCTGATCATGGCGGGGCGTGAGGTCGGTGCCCGCCAGCACCGCCGATTTGTCGGTTGGTGGGGTTACGGCGTCGGTACCCTGTCGATGTTTATTTCGTCTTTCTCGGTCACCCTACTGGCACTGACGGTCATTATCGGCAACGACCCCTGGTATCAGCCACAGTACGCCATCCCGCTCCTCGGCATGCTGCTGGGCAATACCATGAACGGTATTTCGCTCGGCATGGACCGTCTCACCACTGATGCCTGGCGACAACGCGCGGTGATTGAGTCGCGCCTGATGCTCGGTGAGTCGTGGTGTGATGCCATTGCCACCATCCGCCGCGATGCCCTACGCGTCGGCATGATCCCGATGATCAATGCGATGGCTGCGGCCGGTGTGGTCAGTCTTCCAGGCATGATGACGGGCCAGATTCTGGCCGGTGCACCACCCATGGAAGCGGTTAAATACCAGATACTTATTATGTTTTTGATCACAGCGGGCACAGGATTTGGTACATTGACGGCTGTTTGGCTCGGCGCGAGACGGCTTTTCGATGATCGCCACCGTCTGCGTCTGGAGCGTTTGACCCACAAGGAGGAGCATTAATGATGCGTAGCATGCTGTTGATTGCGGCCCTGATTGATTCGATGAGTGTGAGTGCGGAGATGCACCGCTGGACCGATGCCGATGGCAACATCCACTATAGTGACCGCCCAAAAGATGAGATCCCCGAACAGGTTGTCGGCCGCGAGGATCGCCTCAAGGCAGAGACTGCAGCACGCGCTGCGAAGCAGCGTCGCAAGGCGGCTGATGAGGCTCGTCAGTTGGCGCGGATAGAGCGTGAATTTCAGGCACGTAACAATGTTGCCAGCAGCGCCACACTCGCCTCCTGTGATGAGGCTCGCCAGGTCCTACACACCTATAAAACCGCTGGTCTGCTCTATACCGACGCCACCGATGGCGGCTTCCGCGTAATGAGGCTCAAGGAGCGCCAGGATCTGGTCAAAGAGCTGAGTCACGACATCAAGACCTACTGCAGCAGCTGATTCATTCACTCTCATGATGAAACATTCGCCACTCATACCACTACTGCTTCTGGTTAGCTCGACGAGCCTTGCAGCTGGCATCTACAAGTGGACCGATGAGCAGGGCAACGTTCACTATGGCGAACGGCCACAGGGTAGTGCGCAGGAGATGAAGATCGAGACACCTCGCACACCCACAACCGCACCCGGCAATAACGTTGATCAACAGCAGATGCAGCAGCGATTACTCAGGTCGATGGAGGCGGATCGGCACGAACGTGAAGCGAAACGGCGTGAAGCCGAAAAACTGCGCGCCGAACGTCGCGCCGAGTGCAAAGAGGCAGAGCGGTTATTACAGGAGTATCGCGACGCCGGACATCTGTTTGAGCCCGACGGCAAGGGTGGCAAGCGCATCCTCAGCACTGAGGAGCGCGAGCAGGCAACCGCCGATCTGGAAAAGAGCATCCAGAAAAACTGTAACGGTTAGCCAGTGACACCCAGCGTCGCTTCATGAATTCTGGCTGTGCCAGTGCTGATCGGTGGATCGCTTCGTTGTAATACTCGATCTCAAACACCCCGGTGTGCAGTAGCTCTTTACAAAACTCACGCTGCCCTCCCTGCTTACACGCCACGATCCCACACCAACACACCGATGGATTGACCGGCTATACCTATCTATAAAATGAATGGAGTTAGTTTGATGAGAGAGATCGAAGTTGTACACAATCCAGACCAGACGAGCCTGGATGTACTTGGCGCTATGCAGTGGCCAATCTGGAGCAAGTAAGCCTCATCTTTTCCCTGGAGCTACGATGCGGAGGAGCAGTGCTACATCCTCGAGGGCGATGTGATCGTTACTCCCGATGGCGGCGAGCCTGTACATATCGGCAAAGGGGATCTGGTCACTTTCCCAGCGGGTATGTCGTGCCATTGGGAGATCAAGGCTGATATCCACAAACACTACACCTTCAAATAGCGCTAGATAGAGATACCACCCAACGCTGAATCATCCCCCCCCGAACCGGCAAGATTCATCTTCAGCGCCAGATCGGTACGGGAATCTGCATACTTGAGTGCCTCCTCCTTGGAGATTTTCCCCTTCGTAAACAGGTTGTAGAGCGACTGATCGAAGGTGTGCATACCGCGTGCAATCCCCCCCTCCATCGCCTCCTTGATCATGTGAAGTTCACCATTGCGGATTAACTCCCGAACATGCGATGAGTTGAGCAGCACCTCAGTAGCGACCACCCGTTTGCCATCAGACCCGGGCACCAGCCGTTGCGAGATGATAGCGCGCAGATTGAGCGAGAGATCCATCAATACCTGTCGTGTCGCACTCTCAGGGAAGAAGTTGATGATACGGTCTATCGCCTGATTGGCGTTGGCGGCGTGTAAGGAGGAGAGACAGAGGTGACCCGTCTCAGCATAGGCTATCGCCTGCTGCATCGTCTCCTGCTTCCGAATCTCGCCGATCATCACCACATCGGGCGCCTCACGCATCGCATTCTGCAACGCACTCTCATAGGAGAGGGTATCGAAGCCAACCTCACGTTGGTCAACGATCGACTTACGGTGACCATGCATATACTCGAGTGGGTCTTCGATGGTGACAATATGGCTGGCGGTATTGCGGTTGCGGTGATCCAGCATGCTCGCCATGGTGGTCGACTTACCCGAACCGGTGGTACCCACCACCAGCACGAGGCCACGCTGCAAAGTGATGATCTCCTCCAGCATTGAGGGCAGTCCGAGATCGGCAATACTGGGAATCTCACTGACCAGATAACGCGCCACCATCGTCACCTCGCCCCGTTGGCGGTAGACGTTGACTCGAAACCGACCAATATCGGGCAGAGAAATGGCTAGATTCGCCTCCAGTGTCTCTTCAAAATCCTTGATCTGATCACCACTCATTACCGAGTAGGCGAGATCTTTGACCGCATCGGGTTTCTGCGGCTCTTCTCTGACCGGCACCAGCTTGCCCTCTATCTTGAAATGAGCAGGTGCACCCACGCTGAGGAAGAGATCGGAAGCCTTCTGCTCCACCATCATTTTTAGGTAGGGGGTTATATCCATAGTGATCGTCTCTGTGGCATCTTTTTATAGTGTTGTTTAGCAGTGAGGATAGCGACCGAATGTAACCTTGTCATTAAACCGTCTATAGCGGCCTCCTGGCTCGAAGTCAGGCAGGGTTAATAATTCACTTCCAAACTTTTCGATCAGACATAAAAAAGGGGTGCCATCCCTGGCACCCCGCTTCTCGCTCTTTCTGAAAAGCTGCTTACTTGTTGGTGAACTCCGGGTAGGCTTCCATACCGCACTCGGTCTGGTCGACGCCCTCGTACTCCTCTTCCTCGGTGACGCGGATACCCATCACCGCCTTGATCACCATCCAGGTGATGAAGCTGGCAGCGAAGGTCCATGCCAGGATCACACCCAGGCCGGTCAGCTGTCCAACGAAGGTTGCATCGGCATTGGAGAGGGTGACTGCGAGCAGACCCCACATACCGACCACACCGTGGACAGAGATCGCACCGACTGGATCATCGATACGCAGCTTGTCTAGGGTGATAACCGAGAGCACAACCACCACACCACCGATGGCACCAATAATGGTCGCCAGCAGCGGGGTAGGAGCCAGAGGTTCAGCAGTGATCGCAACCAGACCGGCCAGAGCACCATTGAGCACCATGGTCAGGTCGGTCTTACCGAAGAGGATGCGTGCAACCATCATCGCTGCCACCAGGCCACCAGCAGCGGCCATATTGGTATTAACAAAGACCAGTGCAACCGCGTTGGCCTCACCGACATCGGAGACCTTCAGCTCAGAACCACCGTTGAAGCCGAACCAACCCATCCAGAGGATGAACATACCGAGGGTTGCCAGCGGCATGTTGGCACCAGGGATCGCGTGAACCTCACCGTTTGGACCGTACTTGCCCTTACGAGCACCGAGTAGCAGAACACCGGCCAGTGCTGCAGCAGCACCACACATGTGGACCACACCCGAACCTGCGAAGTCCTGGAATCCGAGACCGTCGAGGAAACCACCGCCCCACTTCCAGTAACCCTGCATTGGGTAGATGAAACCGGTCATCACAACCGCAAAGGCGAGGAATGACCAGAGCTTCATACGCTCAGCCACCGCACCCGAGACGATCGACATCGCAGTTGCAACAAACACAACCTGGAAGAAGAAGTCGGACATGTCTGAGTAGTAAGGCGCACCATCACCACCAGCCAGAACAGACTCAACCGAGTTGTCACCACCGATCAGGAAGCTGATACCAGGAAACCAGCTGTTAACAGCCTCAGCGGGATACATGATGTTGTAACCCATCACCATGTACATGATGCAGGCAATGGCAAACAGCGCCACGTTTTTGGTCAGAATTTCAGCCGTGTTCTTGGAACGAACAAGACCCGCTTCGAGCATGGCAAAACCCGCTGCCATCCACATTACCAGTACGCCAGACACTAGGAAGTAAAAGGTGTCCAGGGCGTAATTTGTCTGAAGTATTGCTTCCACTTTATTAACCCTCCAATGAGCTCAATTACAGTGCGTCCGGGCCGGACTCGCCGGTACGAATGCGGATCGCCTGATCCAGGCCATAGACAAAAATCTTTCCATCACCGATCTTGCCGGTGTTGGCGGCGTTACGGATCGACTCGATCACCTGATCAACGAGATCTGCCTTAACCGCTACCTCAACCTTTACCTTGGGTAGAAAATCGACGACATACTCAGCACCACGATAGAGCTCGGTGTGTCCCTTCTGACGGCCAAAACCCTTTACTTCCGTGACGGTGACACCCTGCACACCGATCTCGGAGAGGGCCTCACGCACGTCATCCAGCTTGAACGGCTTGACGATTGCAGTGACTAACTTCATTTGGTTATCTCCTTCTTACTTCAGGCCCGGCCCGTTCGGCTCGGGTGTTATTTTTAAAACGGTTGGGGTGGCTGCGCCGCCCATCTGCTGTTCATGACAGACCACAACGCATCTCTGTCCACCATTGCAGTGCGTTATTGCACGCAGCGTGCCACCATCGTTTTATTCTTTAATAACAGCCAGATATGAATGATTAAGCACTTATAGGCACTATCTGGATGCACCAGAGATAGCCGTTTCCTGGTGAAGCGCACTAATTTAGTGCGCTATTGCAGTGCAGAACAGCGTGTGAAAATCGTCTAGAATCGGTGCGAAGCAATCCGAGCAAGGAAAAGAGTGTGATCGACCCCAAAATAGTTGACGATCTGGCGCGTCGTGCCGCCGAGGCGGCCCCCGCAGGCATGGGTGAACTGCAGAAGGATCTAGAGAAGAATCTGCGAGCCGGGCTCAGCGGCCTCTTCTCCAGACTCGAGCTGGTGAGTCGTGAGGAGTTTGATATCCAGAGCGCGGTGCTGGCACGCACCCGCAGTAAGCTCGATGCCCTTGAGAAACAGCTGGCCGAGCTTGAAGACTCTCTCAGGGACAAGAGCAAACCATCTTAAGCTGATTCAACCTTCACTCAGCGTAGCTGTAGCAAGGCTAATTTTAGCTACTTGCAACAGCAAGCTATGCTAGGTATGAGACCGATCATAGCTTGGACATCCATTACATAGAGTCCGCATGCCCCATGTTTGACCCACTCACACTGCTAGCCGTTCTGGCACTGACCCACCTGCTCTCAACCTCCTCTCTGGCAGTGGTCTGGTACGTCAACCGGACCATCCCCGGCATCAAAGAGTGGACCATCGGACGCCTGCTGGTCACCCTTGCCATCGTCGCATTCGCACTGCGTGCCTCTGTCTCGCTTCCCCTCTCGGTAGTGATCGGCAACACACTGATGGCCGTCGGTTTCTACGTAATGCTGATGGGCCATCCGCCGCTTTATGGGGCGCAAGCCCTTCAAAATAGCTCCCTTTGCTGCACTGCTACTGATCTACGTCGCCTTCATGGGCTATTACTCAACCGCCGAAATCAACTTGACTGCCCGCACCATCGGCACATCACTAATCACCTTGCTCTACAGCCTGTTGGCCGCCTGGTCGCTCTGGCCGAGAGTTCGCGACGTCGTGACCATCTCCTGCCGACTGATGGCCTACATCTTTATCTTCCACGCCCTGTTTGAGGCAATCGCGATCTCCATCCTTACCGCGATGGCCTATATCACCATGACCACCGAACACCTGCAGAACGACCTGCGTCGTCAGGCGCAGATCGATCCGCTGACCGGTTGTTATAACCGTCGCGCCTTCTACGCCATCGCTGACCACTCACTCTCACGCAGCAAACGCGACCGTGAGATCACCTCCTTCATCATGCTCGATCTCGATCACTTCAAGGCGATCAATGACACCCACGGCCACCTCACAGGTGATGAGGTACTGAAACATGTTGTCGATATCGTTGCCGATGTAAAACGCGAGCAGGATACCCTGTCGCGCTACGGCGGCGAGGAGTTCATCATCATGCTGCCCAACACACCCAGCCGTGAGGCTGCAGCTGTCGCCGAACGTATCCGCCGCAGCGTGGAGCAGTCACCCGTCGAGATCGATGGCATCACCATCAAGAGCACCATCAGTCTCGGTATTGCTGCAACCGACCTGGAAAACATCGACAATAGCAATGTCGGCACCCTGATCAGCAAGGCCGATCGTGCTCTGTACAATGCCAAGAAGCGAGGTCGTAACCGTGTCGAGCAGTAAGTGAATTAGGTTTCGATATTTGATCAAGTAATAAATATCTGAATTAAATTCATCACAACTGAAGATCTACTTATTTATTTAGTTACATTTAATCGAAGAGTTAGTTCTGCAGAGAGAGTCCGAGCAGCCGATCTCACACTACCTAGCAGTTACTAGAGCCATACTGTACATCCTCTCAATGAAGTCCAATATCAAAACCAACATCATCATCACCTGTAAAGGGCGACTGGCGCATCTTAAACGGTCTCTACCACTAGCTGCCGCACAGGAGATGAGCCACTGCATCGTCGTCGACTACTCATGCCCCGATAACTCAGGCAACTGGGTTGAAGAGTACTTCCCAGAGATTACGGTTGTACGCGTTCCAAACCAGCCACACTTCAATCTTTCAGCAGCGCGTAATATAGGTGCAAATAACGCCACCGCACCCTGGCTCTTTTTCATAGATGCAGACATCCTGTTGCCCACCCACGCTATAGCCACGATTCACAACAAAATCGAGTCTGGATTCGCCTATCGTCCGGAGTCTAGTGGTAAAAATCGCGATAAAAGCGGTTGCGTTCTCGTAGAACGCACGGACTTCACACGCATCGATGGCTATGACGACGTTATTCAAGGATGGGGAGCCGAAGATTCAGATTTCTATTGGCGACTGGAAGAGAGCGGTTCACCCATTCTGCCTCTACCACTTAAGGGTATCGAAACAATTGCACATGATGATAGGGAGAGAATGAGGCATCACTCTGTCGACAACAAAAAGACCAGCAGCCAAATCAACAGAAGCTACTTTCAAATAAAACGCAGTATTACAAACATTAACAAAGCGGCACTATCGAAGCTGACCAGAAGCGACCTATACGCCTTAATAGAGGCTGCGATTTTACACAACGGCAACACCACCTCAATTAGCTTTGACAGCACACAGGTTAGAGGCCTGCTGACCGATAAAAAACTAACTTATAAAATCCAAAACCAATCAAAACAGTCGTTTGTAAAACGCATTCAGCAGCACTTCACCTAACTCACTCGCACCCTTTATATCTGATTCACATACGCGCCTGCATCGTACATAAAAGAGGACTCATTCAGCCTCTGCATGACCTCAATCGATAAGGAGAGTATTGATAGCGGCACCCTCGGCGAGCTGATCAACCAGGCCGACGGAGCACTCTACAACACCAAGAAGCGGGGAAACTCAGAATGAGCGGCTATCACCCACCAGCATGTAGGGTGCCCAGAAAATTGGGTGTGCATAACTGTAAACCTGCTCACCCTTTCTGTTTTTGAAGATACCATGCTCGATGAGATTGACCATACTCTCCCGCAGCGCACCTGCCCGATCAGACCAATCATTTGACTTGAAAATGCCGGTGGTTAACTTGCGGGCGGAATTAGTTTCAACGGGCCAATTAGTCACTAACAGCGAACGCCCTCCAGCATAGAAGAAGGCGCGTCCCAGGCCAGATATCGCCTCGGCACCGGCGCCGTCGCTACTGCCCGTGTTACAGGCAGAGAGAATGACCCAATCGGCGTTAAGGTTCAGATTCATAATCTCATCCATCGTTAACAGACCATCGCCTGTTACACCACTCAGTTGAGGTGCACTCAACGCGAGCGCGGGTTGAGTCAGACCATCAAGATCACCCGGCACCAGACCATGAGTCGCAAAAGCGATAATTCGATAGCTATCGAGCTTGAATGATTTAACGACATCCTCGTTGGCCATCTTGCCGAGGAAAACATTACTTCCTCTGTCGACGCCAAGAGCCTCGGCGATCTCATTAAGCTCGCCTGCCGTCTCGGGCAGAGGTGGCAGCAAACTAAGGTCCGCACTGGCATAGTCTGAGAGATCTGGCGCCGAACGGAATCTAAACAGACCGCGGCTTTTTATTGATGTCGATGAAACCTTCCGCGCCTGTTCCGCAACCTGCTCTTCGCTGAACCAGGGGTCGCCAAAGGCTATTAAGGGCTTCCGCTCACCGCTGGGCGCGCCAATTGACCGAAGCGCCTGCAGTGAGCTCACCGATGGGAGTACAGCGACCGCATGACTTCTGGCCAGAAACGGTACATCACGATAGCGCGAAAAAAGTGGCGCACGTTTTTGTGGCATTTTAAACGATTGGGTCGGTAGCACGGAGATCGGTAGATGCCCAAGCGGCCCATGCGCTGCGATAAAGATTGAGCGTCTACTCTTCCAGACCGCCTCAGACTCCGCAAAAAGATCTTCAAAAAGCTGGTGTCCAAGTTCCACATCAAAATCGGGAATCGAGGAGAGACTAAGCCCGGTCGGTGCAAAGGCACTGCGAAGCGTTTCGACGTGACGCTGCAACTCGTCATAACCGAGCGGTGCTACGGTGAAGTGAAATGCATCACCGTCTCCAACGGTCCAGAGATAGGTTCTATCACGACCCGTGTAGGTTGAAATCAACACCTCATCGCCAGCGAGAATTTGCTGTGCCTGGGTGATACTCATCGGTGCCGGATCAACCAGCTCGGCATAGTCTGGGAACTTCTCTGCGATCTCAGCAAGAATCGCGCTCTGCGCCATTCTCAATCGTTCAATGTCAGACTTCAACACACCACTATCAATGCCCTCGGCCACTGCATTGGATAGCGTCGACTCCAGTACCGCCACCCTAATCCGCGCATCTTGTTCACGCCTAAGCAATGCGGCCAGCTCCGGTGATGAGACCGCCGCCCTTGCACCCATCGCAGAGATGGACTCCTTGACCTTCGAATTACGCAAACTCTCGGCAAGCATGAACAGTTCATTTGCTACGGCAACACTGTTACCAGCAGTTGCTGACATCTTGTCGAAATAGGCCTCAACAATGAGACGATAGTTATGAGGCCGCACACCCGTGCGCTGCTTGGGATCACGCAGGATGGTCAACGCCTGCTCAAAGTTGCGATCAGCAGCCACACTATCGCCTGCTTTCCAGTTGGCAATAGCCAGAAAGCCTTTCGCCTCTGCCGTTGAGGGGTGTTGAGACCCCATTGAGGTAATCAGCTGCCCTACCGTTGTTGAAAGCCGACCAACAGCCTCCTCTAATCTGCCCTGATCTATCAGCGCGTATGAGAGGGTCATGTCGTTTCCGAAGCGTGACTGGTACTGCTTCGACTTGCCATCCAGCGACCGTTTTATCGCATCGTGAAGCGTTAGCACCTCACGGTAGTTACCCTGTAATGCAAACGCCTCTGCAAGCGCTCGTCGAGCATCGGCAAACTCAATCGAGTCTGCGGGACTGCATCTACGTTGAAAGACACCCACTGCCGCTGCAGCAATCTTCTCGGCCTCACGCACCCGCCCCTGATCAATCAAGATCGTGGAGAAACGAAAAAGTAGCGGTCCGCTAACGATCTTATCGATACGTCTATTATCAATAGCATGCGCAATCGCCAGGCGCGCCTCGTTCTCAGCCTCAAGCATCCGCCCCTGAGCTGCAATTATTTCGGCAAGCTTACTTCTGACAATCGGGATCTCCGGCGATGTCACTTTATAACGAGTAAAGTTATCGATCGCCTCGCGTAATAATCGCTCAGCGCTCTTCACCTCACCACGAGCCAACGCCAAAGAACCTTCAGCAAAAGCCAACCATGCTGAATGAATGGCGATCTTGTCAAGCGGACGCTTGTTTAAGCGACCCTCCAGCGATTTTGATGCCGCAATAGAGGCCGCACCTTCGCTGATATCACCCCTGCTAATCTGAATGAGAGCGAGATGTGCGTATCCGGGAATCTTAGCCCCCTGCGATTATCGGGGATGAGGTTGAGATAGGTCCGTTGCGCCTGCTCGGCCCGCTGCAGGTTACCGCGGCGGATCTCCTGAATCGAAATGCCGCGATAGAGCTCCCAACCATACTCAAAATTCCATCCACCTATCGGGTGCTCTGTCGTGTTGATGCGATCACTGGGTTGGTAGTGTTTCAGATACTCTTTAAAGCGCCGAATCCAATGGCTGTCACGTTCAACGCCGTTACAGGAGTCAGCAAGGTTTTTCGTGGCAGCAATTTGTGGCCTTTTCAGCCTCGCCATCAGGTCATCAATTGCCCGCGGTGGTGGAACAAATGCGCTCCCCTTGAATTCAGCAGTAATACTCTCCGCTTCCTTCAGGCTGACCGTATTGCTGTTACACCCACCTATCACCACAAGATATGTTGAAAGCGCCATCAACATGGCAAAACGCTGAATCATCATAGGTCGACTCGATATTTTATTATTAGAAGCGTGCCTCGAGCTTACGATAGTCGAAAATAGCCCACAATGCGTTGAAACAGCGTCCCAAACGCCAATGACTACGGTTTGTCAGCCATCCACTATTGCCTGTAGCATGGCCTGACAAGAGGAAATATTAATCACGGGAAAGGATTTCCATGTCACTCGCCATCGTACACTCGCGCGCCCAGGTCGGCGTTGAAGCCCCCGAAGTCACCATTGAGGTTCACCTCTCCAACGGCCTCCCCTCCCTCTCGATTGTCGGCCTACCCGAGGCGGCGGTTAAAGAGAGTAAGGATCGTGTGCGCGGTGCGCTGCTCAACAGCCAGTTCGAATTCCCCGCTCGTCGTATCACCATCAACCTCGCCCCCGCCGATCTTCCCAAAGAGGGGGGGCGCTTCGACCTGCCGATCGCCATCGGCATTTTGGTCGCCTCGGGGCAACTAAGTAGTGATCTGATTGAGCAGTATGAGTTTGCCGGTGAGCTAGCACTTTCAGGTGCGCTACGTCCCGTACCAGGCCTGCTGCCAATGGCGCAGGCCGCCAGCCGTACCGGACGCAAACTGATCGTACCGATTGAGAACGGTGAGGAGGCGGCACTGGCCAGTGAGGCCGAGATCTACGCCAGCGATCATCTGCTCAGCGTCTGCAACCACCTTGATGGTGGCCTGCCACTAGCCCGCGTAACACCCGATCTGAGCGATCGCTATCAGGAGCAGAGCGCTGATCTCTCGGAGGTAATCGGTCAACACCACGCCAAACGGGCGCTTGAGATTGCCGCCGCCGGAAATCACAGTATCTTGATGATTGGCCCTCCAGGTACCGGCAAGACGATGCTCGCCAGCCGCCTGCCCAGCATCCTGCCGCTGATGAGCGAAACGGAAGCGCTCGAAGCCGCCTCAATCCGCTCTATCAGTCATCACAAGCTCAATCTGAACAACTGGCGCCAACGCACCCTACGCTCACCCCACCACACCGCCTCGGGGGTGGCGCTGGTGGGTGGTGGCAGCCATCCGCGCCCCGGTGAGATCTCACTCGCCCACCACGGGGTGCTGTTTCTTGATGAGCTGCCGGAGTTCGATCGCAAGGTGCTGGAGGTACTGCGCGAGCCATTTGAGTCGGGACAGATCACCATCTCACGGGCTGCGCGACAGGCGGAGTTCCCGGCACGTTTCCAGCTCATCGCTGCGATGAATCCCTGCCCCTGCGGCTATCTGGGGCATTACAACGGTCGCTGCCACTGCTCCACCGAGCAGGTCGCACGCTATCGTGCACGAATCTCCGGACCGCTGCTCGACCGCATCGATCTGCACATCGAAGTCCCCGCCCTGCCGCGCGGTGAGCTGGGGCGTGATCACTCCGAGCAGCGTGAGACGAGCCGAGAGGTACGGGCAAGAGTCGAACAGGCACGCGAGCGGCAACTGACACGCAACGGCAAGAGCAACAACCAACTCGATAACCGCGCCATCAACAAACACTGTCGGCTCAACAGCGATGACCGCCAGCTGCTCGATACCGCCATCGACCATCTCGGTCTCTCCGCCCGTGCTTACCACCGCATTCTCAAGGTAGCGCGAACTGTTGCCGACCTGGAGGGGAGCGATCAGATCGCCACCCACCACCTCAGTGAGGCGATTGGCTATCGCAAGCTCGATCGACGCTAACGACTCTCGCCATTAGCATACTGGCCGCTTGAAATGAGCGACAGTTCGGTTACATTGCCCACCATGAAAGATCTCCACTCCCACAGCCGCACAATAGGTCACCTGCTCGCACGACTGCTTCTGCCGCTGCTCGCCCTCTCTGCATTCAGCATTCAGGCCGATATCTACAAATACACCGACAAAGATGGTGTGGTCACCTATAGCAGTCTCAAACCGATGGGGCTCACCTACGAGGAGCTGATTCCGAGCTGCCTGATGTCCTACATCGGTTGCGACATGGCCAACTCCGACTGGCGCAAGGTGGCACTCAATACCGAGGCATTCAAGGATCTGGTGGCCAAGGCAGCCAAGCGCCACAACGTTGATGCCGCATTGGTACGTGCCGTAATCCACGCCGAATCGGCCTTCAATCGCAAGGCGGTTTCACGCGCTGGGGCCAAGGGGCTGATGCAGCTGATGCCGACCACTGCCCGCTATCTCGGTGTCGGCAATCCCTTCAATGCGGCGCAGAACATCGACGGTGGCGCGAAGTATCTCAGCGAACTGCTGGGCCGCTTCGGCAATCAGAAGCTGGCGATCGCCGCCTACAATGCTGGTCCAACGGCGGTGACTCGCTACAACGGCATTCCACCTTATAAAGAGACCAAGAACTACGTCAAACGAGTCTCGACCCTGCTCAAGCGCTACCGCAGCGTTATCAACTAGCCCTCTGCGATGGAGAAGGTTGAATACCAGATTGCCGATCTACTGCTCGCCATCGAGACGGAGATGCGCCGTCTGGCGCTGTGGGGTGAGCAGCCACCGGAGCCTGAGCGGCTCGAGAGCCTGGTCCCTTTCTGCCACGACACACTCGAATTCCACCAGTGGCTACAGTGGGTCTTTCTGCCGCAGATGAAGCGGCTCCTCGAGAACGGTCAAACTCTGCCCACTGAGTGTGATATCTATCCACTGGCTGAGTACAGCTTCAATCAGCAGCCAACCGATGCCGCCCAACTACTGACCCTGATTCTCAACTTCGACCGGCTGATCAGTCGTAATAACTAAATATGCTCTGATTAATTCTGCTCAGAATGGGACGCGAGACTGCTACAATCGCCTCCCCACGACGAAGTTGACCCATGGCGCACAAACTCAATCCACATCAGAAGGCAGCGGTGCTGCACACCGACTCCCCCCTGCTGGTTCTGGCTGGGGCCGGTAGTGGCAAGACGGGTGTGATCACCCACAAGATCGTGCACCTGGTGCGCAACGAGGCGATCCAGGCACGCCACATCGCCGCCGTTACCTTCACCAACAAGGCCGCGCGCGAGATGAAGAGCCGCGTCAGCTCGATGATGCAGAGCGAAGAGACCCGCGGCCTGCGCGTCTCCACCTTCCACAATCTCGGCCTCAACATCCTGCGCCGCGACCACAAGGCGCTCGGCTACAAATCGGGTTTCTCGATCTTCGACGCTCAGGATAGCGCCGCGCTGATCCGCGAGCTGGGGCGCAAGGAGCACGACGCTACCGAGCAGATCGACGCCTTTCAGTGGCGCATCTCCGACTGGAAGAACGCCATGGTCCACCCCGACCACGCCCTCTCCCACGCCGCCGATGAGCAGGAGGCGGCCTGTGCGCGGCTCTACGCCCTCTACAACCGCCACCTCAAGGCCTACAACGCACTCGATTTCGATGATCTGATCCTGCAGCCGGTGCGGCTATTCCAGGAACACCCCGAGGTGCTGCAGGCGTGGCGCGAGCGCATCCGCTATCTGCTGGTCGACGAGTATCAGGACACCAACGCCTGCCAGTACGACCTGGTGAAACTGTTAGTAGGCGATCGAGGCACCCTGACCGTGGTTGGCGATGACGATCAGTCGATCTACGCCTGGCGTGGCGCCCGCCCCGAGAACCTCGCCCAGCTGCAGGAGGACTTCCCCACCCTCAAGGTAATCAAACTGGAACAGAACTACCGCTCGATGGGCCGCATCCTCAAAGCAGCCAACGAGCTAATCGCCAACAATCCACACCTCTTCGACAAGAGTCTCTGGAGCGATCGCGGTTACGGCGATCCAATTCGCGTGCTGCGCACCAAGGATGCCGATAACGAGGCGCAGCGTGTTGTCTCCGAGATCCTGCACCACAAGTTCATCCACAAAACGCGCGACAGTGACTTCGCCATCCTCTATCGCAGCAACCATCAGGCACGGCTGTTCGAGCAGATACTGCGCGAGCACCGCATCCCCTACCACCTCAGCGGCGGCACCTCCTTTTTTGAGCGTAGCGAGATCAAGGATCTGCTCAGCTATCTGCGCCTACTTGCCAATCCCGATGACGATGCCGCCTTCCTGCGCATCGTCAACACGCCGCGACGCGAGATCGGTGCCTCCACCCTGGAGAAACTCGGCGCCTACGCCAACAGCCGTGAGCGCAGTCTCTTCGCCGCAAGCTTTGAGATCGGTCTGGAGGAGACACTCAAGGGGCGAGGTCTCAACAATCTGCGCACCTTCACCGAGTGGCTCACCAATCTATCCGACCGTGTGCAGCGTGAGGAACCGGTCGAGGTGGTCAAGGATCTGATCCGTGACATCAACTACGAGGCGTGGCTGCAGGAGACCTCCGCCTCGGTCGAGGCGGCAGAACGGCGGATAAAGAACGTCGATTCGCTACTCGACTGGCTAAAACGGATGCGTGAGGATCAGGGTCCGAACGAGGGGTTAGCGGAGATGGTCAGCCAGATCACCCTGCTCGATATTCTCGACCGACAGGATGAGGAGGATGGCGGCGACCGTGTCAGCCTGATGACCCTGCACACCGCCAAGGGGCTCGAGTTTCCGCACGTCTTTCTGGTCGGCGTTGAGGAGGAGATCCTGCCACACCGCAACAGCCTTGAGGATGATGCGATCGAGGAGGAACGCCGCCTCGCCTACGTCGGCGTGACCCGTGCACAGAAGACACTCACCATCACCTTCGCCGCCAAGCGCCGTCGCTATGGCGAGGTGATCATCTGTCAGCCGAGTCGCTTTATCGAAGAGCTGCCACAGGATGATCTGCAGTGGGAGGGGCGAGGTGAAGAGCGTCCACCCGAAGAGCGCAAGCAGCGTGGACGGGCGCATATTGCCAATCTGCGTGGAATGCTCGATTAACGTAGGGTGGGTGTCGCTTCGCTCGACCCACCCTACACGCTTTTACACGTCGCTCTCACACCCACGCTGACCGAAACTCAGCCATATTCTCAACGGGGCGATAGCCGCTCCCGGCACTATCGACACACTCATCCCTGTCACAACACCACCATATTCCTGGCACGCCGCTCCTGCTGGTCGATAGCTTGCTCCCAGCGCTACCGACACGCCTACATCCTTGTAGGCGTCCATGAACACGAAAAAGGGCTGCCGAGGCAGCCCTTTTTCATCACGTTTGAAGACTCTGTTTACTTGGAGTTTTCAACCATATGCTGAACAGCCGCCTTAACCGCCTCATCACTCAGGCCTGGGTTACCACCCTTGGCCGGCATGAAGCCAGCAGCGCCGTTGTAGCCGTTGATCGCGTGATCAAACAGTACCGCCTCGCCCTGTGCGATACGGGCAGACCATGCAGCTGCGTCACCCACCTTGGGAGCACCAGCAACGCCGGTACCGTGACAGGCTACACAGGTGGTGTTGTAGGTCTTGCCACCATCAACTGGACCGGCATCGGCAACAGGAGCGGGCGCAGGTGCTGCCGCCGCGATCGGAGCACCGGTATTAACCATACCAACAGGCGCGATACGCTCTTCCAGTGTTGAAGCGGCGCTGCTACCAGGAACGGCCAGCAGGCTGCCCATCATCTTAGAAATCAACACAACCACAACAAACAGCACGATGAAAATAATCGCGCTCATGACAAAACTCTTGCTCTCGCTCTCAGTGCTCACAACCATAACTCCAGAAATACATAGAAAAATTTGAGCGGCGATTATAGCCCCAAGGACCAAAACATGAAAATCGGTCTAAATGGGACGATTCATAGACTAGGTTCAGGAGTCAGGGTATCCTTTGCTGCGCTGTAACGATCCAGATGAGGTTAGCCCCGGCCACCTATATATAAGAATCGTCCACAGGCTCCACCCACACCACGCGCCCGTAGCTCAGCTGGATAGAGTATCGGCTTCCGACGCCGACGGTCAGAGGTTCGAATCCTCTCGGGCGCGCCATATAAAAAAGCCCTCCACATGGAGGGCTTTTTTATATGGCTGGCCTGAAAGCTCGATGAGAACCTCCGTTCGACAGATCGACAGGATTGCCGATCTGGACGCACAACGTGCGCCCGAAGGGTGAGGGCCACGGATGGCCCGAATCAATCCTCTCTCAATAACCCAATGAAACCACTCTGACTGAGTAGGGCTTTTATATATGGTTAGCCTGAAAGCCCGATGAGAACCTCCGTTCGACAAATCGGCAGGATTGCCGATCTGGACGCACAACGTGCGCCCGAAGGGTGAGGATCAGGAATGGCCCGAATCAATCCTTTCTCAATAGCCCAAAGCCCTCTGCTGACGAGCGCTCTCCTTGAGTCCGTCACTCTTTTAAAAAGCTAACCTTCAGGGCGTGACCGACCAGGGTGAAGGTCGGCTCTATCCCCTCAATGGTGTTGCCACTGAACTGCTCTGCTGTGAAGTTGGAGAGGTTGGCACTGGTGAGAATTGTGTAGGGTGAATTAAAGGCAAAACCTCCTCCATCACTCTTCCAGAAAGAGAAGTTCGCCTGAGATGAGTGGAGCGTCAGATCCTCAGAGAGCTTGAGCATGGTCATGTTGGTTCCCAGCTGGGTGACAATGATGCCGCCGCTCATTTCGAGCGCACCGAGAGTCACGCTACCCGTATGGTCACCAATATCGAGCTCACCGTTGCCAAAGAGCTGAACCCTGGCGCTACCACCCAGTGCCTCATCGTAGAAGACGATACGCCCACCATCACCGCCATTGCTTCCACCATAGGCGATCAAAGTGGCACTCCCCGCACTCGATGTGCCCGAGAATACCGTATAGCCACCGGCCGTTTTCGCTGCGTAACCACCGAGGTTCCGGGGAGTCGCTATTTTTGCGGAAGCTTGTTTTGGGCATCCAAGCCCAAGCAAGCGGCAAATACTTAACGCGACCGTTTATGCCTACGGCGCCCCG